>JAFDXA010000064.1 GCA_018268185.1 Bacteroidota bacterium | reverse complement strand
TTGATGCGCTTTTGAAATGTAATAATCATAAGATCGTATACTGCGACGCAAAGCACTTACAAACTCGGGGTCAAGTTTACTTAGTAAGCGTTCCAGCTTGTTTAATTCCTTTTGGACTGCAAGCTTTCTATCTTCCCTGTTGTGCGGTAATGCGGTATCCAGGTCAGTGATTGTTTTTTCAAAAATGCTTTCTGCTTCTTTGAAAAAGTTAATCAGTATGGGATCACTGGAATATGCTTTTACATGGGTAATTTTTACGGCTGTATTTTTTTCTTCTTTATCAATGCCCTTTTCTGCGGTTGAAGTAAGCAATGACATATAAGCCGGTAATTTTAATAACTGTTCTTTTTCACTTTCACTAAGATCGCTGTAATGTTTCATGATTAAAAGCTTTAAGAGATTAAATCAATCTGTTCACTTTGCATTTTTAACTATTTTTCGCAACTTATTTTCAGCATTTATTTTAATACTTTTTCCATCGGCACTGATTATTTTATCAGTGGTTAAAGTTTTTAAGAATTTAAAAACGGTTTCGTATGTAGTGCCGGCATAAGCCGCAATGTCTTGTCGTGTAACTGGTACCGTCATATACCCTTCAGCATCAATACCAAAAACATCCAGTAATTTTAACAGAGTTTCTGCTATCCTGCCTTTCACTTCCATCAGTGCCAGGTTTCGCATCCGCATTTCAGCCTTTTGTAATTCGCTGGAATAAAGCTGCATCAGCCGGTAAGTAAAAGTGTGATCAGCCTGGAGGATAGTCTCCAAAAAAGCGTTACTGATAAAGCAGGCTTCCGATGCTATCAATGCAGTAGCTGAAACAGGATATAGATCCCCCGCTGCCAGGCCCCGGTGCCCTAATATATCGCCCTGCCTTGTGAAACGAATAATCAATTCTTTTTGATCTACCCATTGTTTATGCACTTTAACAGCACCGGAATAAAGAAAGAAAATCCCATTTACTTTGTCGCCTTCTTTAAAAATTAATTCTCCCTTTTTAAAATGAGTTGTTTCTTTCTTCACAGCAATTAGTTCCCTCCATGCCGGGATGCAGTTAGCACATAAAAAACAGCTACTTAAATTACAGGTTTCAGCACTCATTCATAAAATTTAAAACATTGCTTAGGCAATATATATTGAGAATTAGTTACAATAAAATTAGTTAAAATATGGTTTATGCAATATTTTTGCATAAAAGATTTCCATATCATGTCGAGACTTGATGAAAGTACACCGGTTTCACCAACACTATATCAGCTATTTGGCAAAAAGGAAGCCGTCAGAAAAGCACCTGTAAATAAACGGGTTTTCTATCTGAGTATTCAGGCTGTTATCAATGCTGTCTTTATTGGGTTTATTGCAAAATTACTGGTTGCGTTAATTGGACTGATTACCAATATTGCATTTTATGGCAGATTTTCATTGGAGTTATCTTCTCCGGCAGGCAATCATTTAGGCTGGTTAGTAATCCTTATTCCAATAGCAGGTAGTATCTTGGTAGGGTTGATGGCGAAATATGGTTCAAAGGCAATAAGAGGACATGGAATTCCGGAAGCAATGGAAAAGATTATTTTAGAAGACAGCAAAATCCCCCCGATTATTACATTCTTAAAACCTTTATCTGCCGCTATATCAATAGGAACTGGCGGCCCCTTTGGAGCGGAAGGACCTATTATCGCCACAGGAGGTGCATTGGGTTCTTTAACGGGTCAGGCAATGCACATATCGCCGGGAGAAAGAAAAATCATTTTAACCGCAGGTGCCTGTGCAGGCATGGCGGCCATTTTTGGCAGTCCGCTGGCCGCAATTTTGCTTGCCATAGAATTATTGTTGTTCGAGTTTTCCCCCAGGTCAATTATTCCTGTCGCTTTGGCCTGCATCACCGGGGCTGCAATGCATATCTTTTTATTTGAATCAAGCCCGGTATTCGCCATGTCGTCCATCCCGGTTCCATCAAACAGTGCATTGATTATTTATATTTTATTAGGCTTGCTGATTGGGATAATTGCAACCTTTGTTTCCAGGTCGGTGTATGCGGTGGAAGACCTGTTCGAAAAATTGCCCATCCACTGGATGTGGTGGCCGGCAATAGGTGCTATTGCTGTAGGTGTAACCGGATATTTTGCCCCACGAACGATGGGTGTTGGATATGATAATATACAGGATTTGCTGAAAGGGAATTTACCGTTGATGATGTTGCTTTCGCTTTGTTTTCTTAAATATATCTCCTGGGTTATTTCCCTGGGCAGCGGTACTTCCGGTGGTACATTGGCTCCCTTATTTACAATTGGCGGCGCATTGGGCGTGTTACTTGGCAGTATTACTTTGTATGTTTTTCCTTCATCGCCTATAAATCTTCCAACCGCTGCCTTAATTGGAATGGCAGCTATGTTTGCGGGAGCTTCAAGGGCATTCCTTACTTCAGTTGTATTTGCCCTGGAAACCACGGGCCAGATAAATGGGTTGTTACCATTGCTGGGGGCTTGTTCAGCAGCATATTTTGTTTCATTTTTCTTTATGAAAGGCAGCATCATGACGGAAAAAATTATCCGCAGGGGAGTAAAAACGCCAGACGCTTATGAACCCGATGTGCTTCATGGAGCCAATGTGGAGGAATTGATGACAGCGATACCTGTCGGCATTACCAACCTGCCTTATGTTTATAAAACTGATGATGCTGGTCTTGCAGCAGAAATGCTGGGTAAATATAACCTGGACACATTACTGGTTTTAAATAACAAAGACGACAAGCAGCCTGCAGGCGTAATTACTGCAACAGCTATTTTAAAATATTACAGTGATCAAAAACAGAAAGATCATAATTATGAATCGCCTAAACGAACACGGAAAATGATGGTACACGGAAGAAAGCTGATAAAAAAAATGGGGAAACAATAATAAATATAACAAATGGATAGACGTTTGTATCAATTAAGTATGATTTCGTGTTTTGATTAAT
>JAFDXA010000063.1 GCA_018268185.1 Bacteroidota bacterium | reverse complement strand
TGCTACCTGCATGGCAAAGGGCGCCACCACAAGGCCAAGGCCGCTATCGCCATCCACTACTGCTGTGCTGGGGGTTTCGTGGATGATCTTTATTTGCGGACTGCTGTTCACCCGTTGCACTTCCCAAAGACGCACATAGCCGCTGAGACGGGCCACGCCATGGCTATCTACCCCACGCAGATCGGCGCTGAGCAAAGCTTTGGCGGCTATTGCCGCATCCTGTTCAGGGCAACCGATTCTTTGGAAAATGGCGCGGGCAAAGTCCAGCAAACGGGAATATGAAAAATGATGATCCATTGAGCGAAGGTATGCCGTACAAGTGAGTGACACAACGATGCTGCCATGAAATACGAATGTTGGCTACAAAAAAATCATTCTCTACATTTGCATCCCCATATTCAATCTTACTTATTAAATACAAACAAGGATGGGAAGGATATTTGAAGTTCGTAAAAGTGCCATGTTTGCCCGCTGGGATAAAATGGCCAAGAATTTTACCCGTATCGGGAAAGAGATCGCTATTGCTGTGAAGGCCGGCGGACCTGATCCTGATAACAACCCGGCGCTGCGCCGCTGCTACCTGAATGCGAAAGCTGTGAACATGCCCAAAGACCGGGTGGAAGCTGCGATCAAAAGAGCGATGGGTAAAGACAAAGCTGATTATGAAGAGATCGTATATGAAGGATATGGTCCGCATGGTGTAGCCATCATGGTGGAAACTGCTACCGATAACTCTACCCGTACCGTGGCCAATGTAAGGATGCATTTTACCAAGGGACAAGGTGCATTGGGAACCAGTGGTTCGGTTGCATTTACTTTTACCCGCATGGGCGAATTTAAAGTGAAGAACAGCGGCCAGCAGATAGAAGATCTTGAACTTGATCTTATTGATTATGGCCTGGAAGAGATCGGTGAAGATGCTGAAGGCAATATCATCATCCGCACAGCTTACAACGAGTTCGGCAATATGTCGAAAGCATTGGAGGAAAAGAAAATTGAAGTGATCAGCGCTGAATTAACGCGTATCCCTGCCAACACCGTTGAATTACCGGAAGACCAGGCGAATGAAGTGCTGAAACTGGTTGACAACCTGGAACAGGATGATGATGTACAGAAGGTATATCACAATCTAAAATAAAAAATGGCGGTCGGGAAATGACCGCCAATTTTTTTGCACATCAATCATCAAGCCGGAAAGATATTTTGCATACCACACCATAGGTGCTTATAACACCGTCTTTCACATGGGCCTTTATATCTTTTACATAAACTGAATCGATATTCCGGATTGTTTTAGATGCTTCTTTCACGGCGTTGGCCATAGCATCGTCAATTCCCTTGGTAGATGATGAGATTACTTCGATAACTTTTACAATGGGCATAATCGTTTTTTTAGGTTAAACAAAATGGTACTGAGAAGTTACAACTTTATCAGCTAACGATTAAATAACAAGCTCTCCCTTCATGTAAAACACAGCTTTGCCGCTCATGCCTACCCGTTGTTCGTTGATCTGTTCGCACCAGAGTTCGCCTCCGCGTTTGGAGAGCTGCAGGGCACGCATTTTTTTCTTTTCCAGCTTATCGCTCCAGAAAGGAATGAGTTGCGAATGCGCTGAACCGGTTACGGGATCTTCATCGATGCCTTCGCCCGGTGCAAAGAATCTTGAAACAAAATCAATTTCTTTATTGGAAGAAGCAGGCGCCGTGATGATGAGTTTATTCGCGTGTTTTTTCATGAGGGTAAAATCAGGATTGCAATTTTTAACCGCTTCTTCGCTGTTGAGTTCAACGAGCAGATCGCGGTAGCGGTAAACGCCAACGATCTCGGGGTTGCCGAGTATGGAAGCCAGTTCTTCCGGGTAATCTGTGATCCTTTCCGGTTTCCAGGAAGGAAAGTCCATCACGATAAGATCATCCTTTTTTTGAACCTGCAGCAACCCGCTTTTGCTGCTGAAATGGATCTGAGGTTTCGCAAAGCCCAATATGTTGAAGAGCACATAAGCAGTTGCCAGCGTAGCATGACCGCAGAGGTTGATCTCGGAATTAGGTGTGAACCACCTGATCTCGTAATCGTATTTTTTATCCGCAGCGGGAACAAAGAACACGGTTTCCGATAAATTATTTTCTACAGCCAGTTGCTGCATGAGTTTATCATCAAGCCATTCCTCCAATGGAATAACAGCTGCCGGGTTGCCGCCGAAAAGCTTATCTGTAAAAGCATCGATTTGATAAAGCGTAAGTTTCATGTTGTTCAGGTTCTTTATTGTAAAGTAGCGAAGATCGTTTTTGTGTCAGGATCATTTTATATGAATGGCTGCAGCATATCCTGTGCTACGGAGACAACTTTCAAATTTTAAATGATAAATTATAAATGCTGAATTAAAGCCAAAAATAATTTTCAAATTGCTCAATTACCCAATTTCCGAACCACATAGATATATAGTTCATATAGATAAACACCCTCTTCTAAAATCTTCACATTTTCATATCCTCACATTTCCACATCTTCTAAATATCGAACAAGGAACAAGGAATACTGGATGTAGAAGTGAAAGTCCACCAGGGCACGAAGCTGCACATACATTTTCAACTCGGCTCATTTCCAAATTATCAAATTATTTCATTCCCAAACTAGCCCAAACTAGCCCAAACTGTCCCAAACATGCCCAAACACTCCCAAACGTGCCCAAACTATCCCAAACACGCCTTTTCATGCCTTTTTGATCCCAAACATGCCCAAACACGCCCAAACAGGGAAAGCAGTTTTTTGAGTGCATCTATGTTTGTGTTGTGAAAGCGATTTCAGCAAAAAGAAGTAAGAAAGCTTTCCCCCTTGTTGAGAAACACCAACCCCCGATGCCCCGGTGCGTGTCTCACGCACGGAATTGAGCCGAGGCCGGCTTCCGAACTGCCGAACAGAATTAAAGCAAGTGATCAGGAATAATAAAAGGATGAAGAAATGGATGAAGAAAATTGATACAGGTTGATGGCTGAGATTAATTGGTTGCTGAAGTTGTTACGTCACAAAAATTCTGAAAATGAAAATGTCACAAAAAAATAAAATTCAAAAATGTCACAACATCCCACTCAGGTACGCTTCGCTCATTGGTTTCACTGCATACTTGCGAGGGTTAGGAATTATAAATGATGAATGATGAATTTAGAAGTAGATGCCACGGAGGCACAAAGGCACGGAGATGCTCAAATAGGTTCATTTCAAATTTTCACAATACCAAATTCTCTCATCATAAAAAATATTGAACAAGGAACAAGGAGATTTTGAATGATGAATTTTAAATGATAAATGCTGAATTAAGAAGTAAATGCCACGGAGGCACAAAGGCACGGAGATTTTCAAATTGGCTCATTTCCAAATTTTCAAATTCTCACATTCCCACATCTCAAAAAATATCGAACAAGGAACAAGGAGATTTTGAATGATGAATTTTAAATGATAAATGCTGAATGAAGAAGTAAATGCCACGGAGGCACAAAGGCACGGAGATCCTCAAATTGGCTCATTTTCAAATTTTCACATTCTCACATTCCCACATCTTAAACAATATCGAACAAGGAACAAGAGAATTATAAATGTTGAATGATAAACTTTAAATGATGAACTAAAACCAAAACAAATTTCCAAATTGATCCATTTTCAAATTTTCACATTCTCACATTTCCACATTATCAAATCACCCATCATCAAATCACCAAACCAACCCCATTTCAAAAACCTGGTTAAAAAGCATAGCCCCAACGATCGAAAGTAATAACAGACTCAACCAAATTAAACCCTGTGAACAACCAACCCGTTTCGGCGGGATTTTTTATGCCCTGGGCTGGCTTGAGTTCGAACCTACAGTTGAAAGAATTAAGGAAAATATTGGTTTCCTAAAAGTCCATTAAGGGAGGCGTATTTAACTTTTGAATAAATAGTGAATATTTTTAATTTTCATTGCCGCAACTCACTTGAGCTAAATTTTTGAACTATATATATCATTCCCAAGTAATTATGTTTTTAAAAGCTAATT
>JAFDXA010000062.1 GCA_018268185.1 Bacteroidota bacterium | reverse complement strand
CGGTAACTTCCACTTCAATATAACTTAAACCACGTAAGCCCATGTCAAGGCTTGGTGTATCAAGACTGATCATGGCGCTGTCGCTGATGAGAATACAATCTGCTTTTAATAAGTCTTTATGTGAGGAAACAAACTTACCGAGATTGGGAGAACCGATCTCTTCTTCCCCTTCGATGCAGAATTTGATGTTGGTTGTAAGGCTGTTTGTTTGAACCATTGTTTCCAATGCTTTTACATGCATGTACATCTGGCCTTTATCATCGCAACTGCCACGGGCATAAATTTTGCCGTCTTTTATCAAGGGATCGAAAGGGCCGCTGTTCCACAATTCCAGTGGTTCCGGTGGCTGAACATCGTAATGGCCATACACAAGCACGGTGGGTTTGGTTGGATCAATGATCTTTTCACCATAAACAACCGGGTGGCCATCTGTAGGGTAAATGGTAACAGTATCTGCGCCTGCTTCAAGCAATCTTTGTTTAATGGCTTCTGCGCAGTTCAGCATATCGGGTTTGTGTTCTGTTTTGGCACTTACACTTGGTATGCGTAACAGATCAAGCAGTTCATTCAGGAACCTGTCTTTATTTTTTTCCTGGTAATCTATCCATGCTTGCATAAATAAATATTTAATATGAGAGTTAATAATGAGGGTAGCGAATATAAGCCATTTTTCAGGCCTTCATCTGCCATTACATTAATTAATCACAATCTGTAAACATATTTTCCCGGTCTTTATTTGTGAAAGAATTATTTGCAAAATTTTGTGTGCGATTATTTGGAAGGAATAAAATACAGCACTTACATTTGCGTCACGATTGCTTGTCAATTTATCAGCCTTTGTCAGCTTCATCCTGTTTTTCTTTGGATGTTTCCGGCAAAGGCTGAGTCAATTATATACCTTTCATTTATCCTTCCTCAGCAAAACCCAGGGGCCGGCCAGGAGAATATAAAGTATAGAACACAAAACCAGGAACCATTTCAACGCTGAGCAAACAGCTGTGAAGAGTGCGATGCCGTTGGAAGAGAAATTGTTCAGAGTAAACAGCATTCCTGCATTTTCGAATATATCAAGCATTCCTGCATTCAGGGCAGCCATTGCCATCAGTTTGCCGGTTATTCTTATTATTCCTTTTGATGATTCCGAGATACTGAGGCAGAGGTAAAATAAAAAAAGTGAATAGAAGAAAAGAAAAATAAAATCCAGCCAGGTATTCTGAATGGCAACTTTGATATTGTCTATATTTCCCGGTGCAGGAACAGACCATGCACTGATCACATGATCAGCCCGGGAACTGTTCCAGGCAAGTTCAAGGTTGATGATGCCCAGCGGAGTAGCTTTGGTCTTCAGCGTTTTGCCGGTACTCATCATTACAAACATCATGATCAGCGTGCCTGCAATGATGAATATCCTGTTTATATTCTGCGTCATATTTTGTCGAAGCGCTGCTGCACGAAATTCCAGTTTACGAGGTTCCACCAGTTATCAATGTAATCGGCTCTTTTGTTCTGGTATTTCAGGTAATATGCATGTTCCCAAACATCAATGGCCAGCAGGGGAGTGCCTTTGATTTCTGCAATGTCCATCAGGGGATTGTCCTGGTTGGGCGTGCTGCCTAGTTTCATTCCTTTGTATGAGTCAATGTACAGCCATGCCCAGCCGCTTCCGAAACGATTTTTGGCAGCATCAGCAAATTTTTCTTTGAAGGCTGCAAAAGAACCATAAGATTTTTCGATGGCAGTAAGCAAACTGCCAGTTGGCGCATTGTCTTTTGTTTTGGGTTGCATGCATTGCCAGAAGAATTCGTGGTTGTAATGTCCCCCGGCGTTGTTGCGGAGTTTCATTGAATAGCGGGAGATTTCCTGCAACACCTGTTCGAGCGGCCTCGTTGATTCAATACCTTCAGCTTTCGCAGCTTCTTTCAGGTTTTTGGAATATGCAGCGGCGTGTTTACTGTAATGTATTTCCATGGTCATGGCATCAATAACATCTTCCAGTGCATTGTATGCATAAGGAAGCGGCTGCTGATCAAAGCCGATTAAGGGGGAAAGATGACGATCTTCATTACCCGTTTTGGCAAAGCCCTCAAGGCTTGCCAGTCCGAGTGAAAGAAGTGCTGTGCCGGCAGCGGTATTCTTGATGAATTTTCTGCGGCTATTTGATTGTGTATGTTTCATGATTGTAAAATTTTATTGTTTGTTATCCGGTTTCCGGAATCTCACGATGAGCTTACGAACGCCGCTGAACATCCTGTAATAAAATTCCTTGCTGAAAAGCTGGGAATCATGCATGGCTTTATAGGTAAGGAAAATGCCTACAGGAGTTAATACGAGTACTGCCAGCCACATCCCAACATAAGGCGGCATTATCTCTTCTTTTACAAATTTTTCGCCAAACATATTCAGCAGGTGAAAAATGAGGAAGAAAATAATGGCGACAACCAACGGCATTCCGATACCTCCTTTGCGGATGATAGATCCTAAAGGGGCACCTATAAAGAACAGTATCAAACAGGCCATCGACAGCGAAAATTTCCTGTGCCATTCTATTCTACCGATCCTGATATCTTTTTCTTTGGCCTGGAGGTCGCCGGAACTGTATTGCAATGAACTCCTGATTTCATTGGCCACGGCAATGGCCCTTTGTTTTACAGCTCCTTTTACAGAATCCGGTACCAGCGCAGTAGTAGCGGGCAACGGTTCTTTCCTGGCTCTTTGCCAGGTACTGTCTGCTTCATTGGTGTAATGCAGGTGAAAAGCAATGCCATTGTTTACCTGCAGGGCAATGCTGTCTTTAACTTTTGTAATGGAGTCGATGTATTTACCAAGTTGCCTGGCGCTGAGCATCTGTGAATTGCCTTTGAATACGCTGTCTGGCGTGGTTTGTTTCTGAAGTACCCTCAGATCGAACAGCTTTTTGAAATTTTTAAAGCCCAGCCTGATGAATTCCGTGGCAGTATCGTTGTAGCTTCCTCTTTCCTGGTAGCGGTAACCATTTTCCAGGTTGAATTCCAGGTAATTTTTATCATCAGATATTTTCATTACCCCTTTTTCTGCGATGATGCAATTATCCTGCAGGTTATTGCCCTGTTCATATATCAATACATTCCTGATCGTTTTTCCATCCGGATCTTTTTTGCCTACTTTAATAGCATAGTTGGGAATATGGGTAAAAAACACCCCTTCTTTCAGATCAAACGCAGGCTTCTTATAATAGATATCACTGTACAGTGTCTTGAACTTGAGGGTGGCATAAGGGATCACGTAGTTTGCAAAGAGGAATGTTACGTATGAAAGCAGCAACGCAAAGAAGATGAGTGGCCGCATGAAACGCAGCAAAGAAATGCCGGATGATTTTACAGCTACCAGTTCAAAACTTTCACCAAGGTTCCCGAAAGTCATGATAGAAGAGATCAGTATGGCAATGGGCATAGCCAGGGTAAGCAGCGAGGCACTGGCATACCACAGGAACTGGCCGATCGTGAGAAAGTCGAGCCCCTTGCCAACAAGGTCATCGATATACTTCCACAATATCTGCATCATCAGCACAAACAGTGCGATGAAGAAGGTGATCACGAATGGTCCTATAAAAGCTTTAAAAATTAATTTATCTAGTTTCTTCACTTACCTGTGTTTAACCTGAACCAGTAGATGGATTTCTTCAGCTGGCTTTTACATTCTCCGGCAAATGGAATGAACCTTTACACATTAGTTTTTAATGCAGCTATACCTGGAAAGCCGTAATTTTCAGGCATGGGTTCAGCAACAAAAATAACTCTTTCTGCTAAGGAACTTTCATTGGTAACAGATCCCGCCTTTATTTTAACTAAACGGGCCATCATTGAAAAAGTGTATGAACTTTTTGCACGTAATATTGAGGTAATAAAATCTGAATTTGAAAGCACAGCGGTGAAATTGCCCGTGGCAGTAGCGTCAGGAACTCCTAAAATTTCAAAAGGAGAAAATTACCGGCAACTGCCTTATGTAATGCTGGATTTCCCACGATGTTTCAGTGGGAATGATGTATTTGCTTTACGAACGCTGTTCTGGTGGGGGCACTGTTTCAGTATCACGCTTCATCTTTCCGGAATTTACCTGGGTCAGTACAGAGAAATTGTAGGAGCAAAACTCGCAAACCATTGGGAAGACCTTTATATCTGTGTGAATGAAGACCAGTGGGAACATCATTTCAACCCGGATAATTACCGGCCACTGGAACAATTAACTGCTGCTGAAAAAGCGCATATCATTGAGGGGCAACAGTTCTTAAAACTTGCCCTCAAATTCGATCTGCAGCAATGGAACCAAATG
>JAFDXA010000061.1 GCA_018268185.1 Bacteroidota bacterium | reverse complement strand
TGGGAACCGTATAATTATTTTCTTTCGCCAATTCGATGGTTTTAACATTGGCATAGGAAGGAATATTGTTTTCATCAAAAGCTTTAAGTCCGCCCAAACAATCATCATGGAAGTGAGTTGGAATAACAGCATTTATTTTGCAATGAAGTTTTTCTTTGATCCACCTGATCAGTTCTTCAGCGCTCTTGTCATTGGTAGGGGTATCGAATACGATCACTTCATCGCTGCTTCTTACAACGAGTCCGTTGCAGGGGACATTTCCAAAGTCATTTGTTTGTTTATATGATACATGTACATAAGCATTTTTGGACACTTGTGTAATAACGAGGGTGCCGGATTTATAAACTTCTTTAGGTTTAAACGTGTTTTTTCTTTGCGAAATACTCCTTGAGGGCGTTATACATCCCGCGATCAGCATTAAAAGTATGATTGCACTTTTCATATTGTATTACAATGGTGTGGCTTTTAGAAATGATTTAAACGCAATGGTGGTTTTACCTGCATGAATTGTATTCATTGATGATCCTGAGCAGGATTTCCGTTTTTCTGGTATTCCCAAATGAAATCTGGGGTAAGAAATAGCCCTTTGCTTTTGTTTTTACTTTATAAGCTAATTGAGGGCAATCTTCAACCAGTGTGCTCATCTTTTCATCAAAATTGGGCATTATTTTTTTACTGGCAATATTGATAGGCCTTGTTGAGTCCTGTTTGGGAAAAGACAGAAAATAATAATAAGTTTCAGGCGATGCAGAGTTTGCAGGATTTCTCACATAGAGTTCAAATAAATGTATTAATGACGAATCATTGGAGAGCCTTTTCACAAAAAGCAGGTTTTCAGATCCGTTTAATTCATAGTCCAGGATCCTGGGATAATAGAAGTTGTTTTTTATTTGATAACAACGGATGCTGTCAATTGGAATTTTTTCCTTCAGGTTATTGCTTGTAAACTCAATAAATTCTTTTGCTGTGTGGCCTGTTTCAAAGAGTACTGTTATGTTGCCTTCTTTTTTACTCCCGTTCTGCATATACAGCATGGCTTTGGTTTCGAGTACATCATTGGGAGTATTAAAATAGGAAATGCTTTTGCAACCGATTTGCATTAAACAAACTAAGAATACTGCTACCTGGTAATTTCTCATAAAAAGATCGTTGATTGTATTTCAGGGTTCATGCCTGGGTGACATTATAATTTGGTTATTGTTCTCTGTACTGTAAAGTTGTTTCAAAGTTTATTAAGTATTGTTTCCCTTCGTCGTCTATCTTTTTTTTCAATTCATTGATGAATGCCTGGGCTGATGCTTTGTGGATATTTTCCAGGATGATTCTGCTTCCTTCCAGGGTGGTTTCAAAAAATGGAACAGCACGGATGTACAGGAAAGTGCTGTCTGTGATCTGTAGATCACAGTAAATATCCTTAAGCCTGTTAAGTTGTTTGAAAGCCTTTTTGTATTGTTTGATATCGCGAAGGCTGAGCATGTAATAGTAGATAACCTGTGGAACGGGAAGGTTCTTATCTGTACCATAAGCCTGGTGAAGTTCAATAGCTTTTTCGTATGCTTTTTCGCCGGTTTCAATGTTCCTGTTAAGTGTTGATGTAGTGGCAAGGGAGAACCAGTCATCCGGATTAGCAGATGTGCCCGTCAGCTTTTTATAAAACTGCTCAGCCTGGTCGAATTGTTCTTTATGAAAATAGGCGGCGGCGGTTAACCTGAGGGCTTCCTGTTGCTTTTCAAGGCTGATCTTTTCTTTTAATACATTACCGGCAGCTTCAATCACATCATCGTATTTTTCTTCTTGTAAGCGTTCCCATAAATAATCCAGTGAATGATCTTTTTCAGGAACTTCCTGTAAGTCTTCTTCCTCCCGGATAGGGGAGTTTTCTGACATGTTTGCAGAGTTGTTGCGGAAAAGTTTTTTTAAAAATTCAAGCATGTTTATTCTTTGCTGTCTCCGAAAGTGGTATTGCCGGGAATTTGTTATTTATCAGCTTTCCATGGTTATATAGTCAAGGTTCCCGAACTCATTAACAAAAAGCACAACGAGGTATTGGGTGATCTCTTCCCCGATGGAATAATCGAATATGGCGAACTGCTCTTCACTATCCGGGTAAAGCCCCATTCTAACCAATTGAAATTTTTTAAGCAATTGCTCCTGCCGGCTCAACTTTTTGTTGGAGGCGTCAATCAGTTCATTCAGTTCATCGTCTCCCAGTTCATCGAGGTGATGTTCAATATACGTTTTCACCGTATCCGCATCCCCATCTTTAAAATCCTGTTCAATGTACTTTTTATTCTTGTAGTCAAAATCGGCGATCTGTTCAATGAATCTCCGGGCAATTTCCAATCGACTGGTTTCGATGGAGCTGCTTTCGAAATTAAGATCTACCCGGATATCAGAATCATGCAGGTTGATCGTGGTATCATAATATTCATCTACATTCTCAGAATCCAATTGTCCGAAATGTGGCAAAATGTACTTGGCCATAGGTCATGATTTTTTTACGAAATTACTTTTAGATTTTCATTAATAGTGGTATTGCTATTCCCAGGATCAGCTTTTCTCTTAAGAGTCTTTTCCGATATTCTGGTCAATATCCCTGCATCCGGTCAGATATTATTTGATTACTTGTAAACGCAGTATACTATTAAAATTTCAGTAAGAGCCACTGGTTGATTGATGACTTCTACTCTTTGTACTATACTTTTTTGCTTCTCAAAAAAAGTATCAAAAAAAGAGCCCGGAAAAAGGATACGCCGCTTTTTCCGGATGGTTCCCTGATTAAGCTTTTGTACTACTGTAAACTCAGATTCAGTTCCCTGATCGGTGATTTCAGCCGGCTTAAACAAATTGCAACCACCAATAATTTAAAATAATAGCAAAACACTTTATAATCAGTAAAGCGCATGCTGAAACTCCCGAACCACACCAAGATAAAAATCATCAGAAATCAATTTATCAAGTTCTGTCAGATAGTTCAAAAGAAATTGCTGACGTTCCGATCTGTCTGCCGCATTGTTTAGTTCAGGATCTGTAGCTACCTGTGTCATGATTTTCTTTCTGAGTTCATTTAAATAGGCTGTCTTCTGTTTCCTGAAATCAAGGGTGTCATTGAATTTGTTCTGTTGGCGCCTGTATTCATAAACGGCAAACTCTGCATAAGCATATATCCGGTTCACCTGGTGGCCAAAAAAGGTTCCGCCATAATTCAGGGTAGCGAATATTACATTGATATCATTGAAAATTTTGATCAATGTTTGCCTGGGGGTAATTAAAGAACTGTCAATATTTTTCTGTCTTAGAAAATAAGCATATAAAAGGAAATAATTATCCTGGCCAATTTCACTGCCAAAAGAAACATATTTCATTTTGCCGGATGTATCGGGCAGGTACCTGTAATAGCCGCTGTGTGCAAAGGAGCTATCCGGGTGTTGTGGTTCTTGTTCGTTCAGCGTGGGGAAGTTGTCTGTAAGTTGAGTCAATTCACTTCCGGAAAACACCAGGGTATCTGAATGCTCAAAACCTATCACAATCCGGCTGACCAGTTTTTGAGAATCGGTGAATGGGATGGATGCTGCATGTTTGTTTTCTTTTGCTGCATTGGAACAACCAAAACAAATGATGGATAGTAATGCATAGAATGATCGCATAAAAATTAATGTGGTTGAATAAATATACTGATTGAAAATTTTCCGGCACCTGTATTTTTTTTCTAATAAGTATATTATCCCTGGTATGATCAAAGGCTTTGATAAAAGCGCCGGCTAAACTATTTCTTTATATGACTTTTATTGCCAATATCAAGTCCTTTCTGGCCAGTCATTTCCGATCTGCAGGAAACAGTAAATAATAGAGTTTCATTGCTGTTTTAGTTGTACTGTATGGTATGTTGCAGTATATTTGACATCGCAAAAAATATGGCCATTCTGCTTATACCTTCCGTATGGTCAGAACTTACAATTTTTAGAAAAAATCTTTAACCACAAACCAGCGATTTAAGAATAGAGTATAATGGCTGCTCTGAATTTCAAATAAATTCCCAACATATAAAAAAAGGCCCTTAAACAGGCAATGCCTGAATTTCATACAACTCCATTTTTATGAGAAAAATTTACATCCTGCTTGCATTCTTATTTTTTGTATCTGCTGCCAATGCCCAATCCATAACGGTAACTGCTCCCAATGGAGGAGAGGTATTGTATGCCTGCCAGACTTACGTGATTACATGGACGGCCACCGGTACGTCTAATTTCTATGACATTGATTACTCATTGAACAACGGGGGAACCTGGGCGTCGATCGCTTCAAACCTGAACGTTACCAATGGGCAATATTCATGGACGGTTCCCAATGCAGAATCAAGTACGTGCCTGGTACGTGTGAGGGATAAAAATGATATAACCAAAACAGACGTTAGTAACGCTGTATTCACTATCCATATTCCTGTTGTTGTAACTGCACCCAACGGGGGAGAATCATGGGTGGGAGGGTCATCTCATTTAATAACCTGGAATATTCAGGGTACATCACTTTCCTTTAACCTTGATTATTCTACCAATGGAGGATCTACCTGGACAACCATTGTAAGCAACCTCTCAACTTCAGTGGGAACATATAACTGGACAGTTCCCAACATACCTTCTGCAACATGCCTTTTAAGGGTAAGAGATGCTGTAACCAACTGTATGCAGGATCAGAGTGATAACGTATTTACCATTACCCCCGCCCAACCGATACTGACTTACCCGAACGGAGGCCAGACCTTTGGATGGAACCAGCCGATCACTATTACCTGGAACTCATCGACCTACTACAGTACGGTGAGACTGGATTATTCGATAGACAATGGAGTAACGTGGACGAACATCACGACGAGTACGACGAACAACGGCTCTTACAGTTGGAGTATTCCAGCCAATATCAACTCAACCCAATGTTTGATAAAGGCGAGCAATACCGCCAATGTGAACAGCAATGATGTGAGCAATGCGGTGTTCTCGATACTGCGTCCGACAGTAACGGTAACGAGTCCTAATGGAGGAGAGAGCCTGCTGGGTTGTAATACGTATACAGTAGGCTATACCTTGAGCAATACGGCCTACCTGAACCAGGCTTCGCCGTA
>JAFDXA010000060.1 GCA_018268185.1 Bacteroidota bacterium | reverse complement strand
TGATAGCAGTGTGAAGAATATATATGCGGCAATTATTCTTAGTTGTTTCATTTCTTAAGAGGATTGTTTTTGTAGCGTGAAGGGATTATTGTTTAATGAGTTTCTGTGTCATCACTTCGCTGCCGTTGTATATGGTTACATTGTAGATGCCGCTGGCAAGTTGTGCTGTTGGTATCGTTACATTTCCATTTACATTTTCAGCTTTTACACTAGCCACTTTTACACCCATCATATTTGTTACAACGATGTTCAGCTCTTTGCCTGCGCCTTCGTAATAGATTGTTACATTGTCTGTAGCAGGGTTAGGAACTAATTTCACTTTCAGCTTGCTTGCGTTTACATTCGCGATGCTGCTGGTTGGCACGCCTTGTGTGTTGAGCTCAAAGCGATTGTTGCCCCAAGATGCGTTGCTTGTATCTACTGTAAACCAGTATTCAAACGCAGGGGTTACTTCAATTGTTTTGCTCAGCAACTTGTCTGTGAAATACAGTTTTGTACCCGCCGGCATGTTTACATTCGGCGCGGTGAATTTGAAATCTTTTTTAATGCCAGCATGCAAACCCAGCTTGATGACTTCGCTTGCTACATACGGACGTGTATCTATAGAAAGCATGCTATCATCTTTACTCAATGTATAGAATGTCATATCAGGGTTGTACAGCTTCGCAGCATCCGGATAATCTACAGTAGCCATTGCGTTGTCATCAAAGTTCAGCAATAGCCTGTCCCAGAATATCGTGCTGTCTTCCAGCTTCAGTTCTACCTGATTGGCAATGCCTGTCGTCTTCAGCATAGTGCCAGGTGTGTTGTTTGTTTTATCAGCTTCTTCAATTACTACAGAACCACTTGCAGACAGTGTAGTAACAAATGCACCACCTGCAGGCAGATTGAAAGAAGAAGAACCGAATGTGTATGAAGTATAAGCACCACGTGTACCTTGATTAGCATTCCAGATATAGAAGCTGCTGCCAATATTGGTGCCGCTTACAGCATCCATATTTATTTGACTCTGGAACGGATTGCCCACCAACACAAAATTTGTACCACTACCTTTTGTAAGGTTGATGGTCTGATTGCCTTGGTTTACAGAACCGCTCATGTCTATAGTTGCAGCACTTGGTGTATACGCACCGCTTGTCAGGCCCTCGCCCTTAGCACCGCGTACCAGTACACGCATTGCCTGATACTGCGCCCATGTAGATGATGCCGTGAAAGCAGTCCAGCCCGGGTTGTTGCCCGTAGTTGTGTTGTCACCTGCTGCCACATCAAAGTAGAAAGCAGACGGATTATTGCTGCCTGTGGTAGTAAATGGTGAGCCACCACTGCCTGTTATATCTATATCATCCGTCAACGCATTCATGCTTTGTGCAGCATTAAAAGGATGTGCAAGGAAACGGAAAGCCCTGCGTCCGCCCGGTATGTAGCGTTGTGTATTAACTATACCACTGATAGTACCTGCACTGTTGCCGATGCGGCCAGTATTGGTAGCATCTGATGTGAAAGTGAGTAAGCCTGCAGTAGTAAGCGTAGCACCCGATGCTACTGTTACCGTACCAGCACAAGAGATGGCATTGCCACTAAGTGTGCTGCTTGCAGCAAAGTTGAAAGTACCTGTACCGCTGAAGCCATTGCCACTGTTAGTGAGGTTGCCATTTATGTTGGCAGTAGCGCCACTGTTCATTGTCAATGCTACACCACTGTTGATGGTGAGCGCCTTGCAGGTGAAGCTGCCCGGTGTAACGCTGCTGGCAATGATGGCATCTGTTGCAGCTGTTGGTGTGCCATTGCTCCATGTAGTGCCATTCCATGTGGTGGATGAGGTTAAATTGAATATTGGGTTTGAACCTGAGAAGTTTGTACCTCCAATACTAAAATCATATTCCACCAAATCGTCAGATATCCAATTAGAGCTATTGCTTATAGCGGCTAGTAAGGTTGCCTTTGTGCCGGTTCTGGTTCCGTTATACATCATATTGTCAATATGAGCAGCGCCTCCAAAGCCAATAGCATTAGATCCGTTGGTTAAACCGGGTGGTATTTCACAATAATTATTTGTACCACTAGAGCCTCCTGTATTCCATCCATTTGTAAGACCGGTAGTGTTATTGCCATTGTTGAAACCGAAGATAAATGTTGGTCCTGTTTGGTATATCAATATCTGGTCTCCGTTAATACCAAATGGACATGTAATGCTGGATGTATTTGTCCAGCCACCGTCAGTGATTGTAAGTGTTCCAACTGATGGGCTTGATACAACACTTTGTGTTGAACCACCGGTTATAGTAAACATAATAACTGTTCCCGCCGCAATAGTTGATGATGTGATTAATGAAAACGTACCTTCTGAATTGAGAAGTGTTGCGATGCTACTGCTAAGAATTGCCCTATCTGTAAAAAAAATAGTCTCTCCGGATGCAATAGGTGCAAGTGTCACGACAGCAAAGGTTTTACTGGAAGTGCCATCGCAGTTTATGCCAATTACTGCAATATCTCCGACACTCAGCGAGGCTTTTGTCTGATAGAATTTTGGT
>JAFDXA010000005.1 GCA_018268185.1 Bacteroidota bacterium | reverse complement strand
TATTTTGCCCTGGTCAGTTGAAAATTTTGCAGCCCGTATATTCCCCTGGTTTCTTTTAAAGAAAGGAAGATCTATAGCCATCGTAAGAAAACTGGCATTGTCGACAAAACTTCCTCGCTTATCAAATTCTGCCCCCAGTGTAAGGTCCGGTTTCGCAAGTGCCTTCTGTAACCTGTAGTTCTGTTGTTCTAACAAAAGGTTGTGCCGGGCCATTGCCATATCAGGCCTGTTGGCGTATGCCGAATCCACCAGCGCACCGAGAGAAAGCTCGCTAACTGCTACAATAGGTTCCTCAACAGGAATCGGAATAAAATAGTTCCTGTTCGATTGCAGCAGTATTTGTAATGCAGACTCCTGTTCAGCTAGCTGGTTCATCAGCGAAGTTTGCTCAGCCGAAAGAGAATACATGAGCGCTTTGATACGAAGTGCATCTTTTTGTGTAACAACAGATTTTCGGGCAAGTTCATCATAAGCAACAGACATTCGGCGAAGAATATCCAATTGCCTGTTGTATGAATTCACAGACTGCTGGAGGTAATACAACTGAAAAAAAGTGCTTCTCAGCGTGTAACGAAGTGTGCGTAGCAGGTCTGCGAATTTATCTTCGCTGAGTGAAATAGAAGTTTCTGCGAGCTTTATTTCCTTGTTCCGCTTGCCTGCAAGCCTTACCAGTTGCTGAACCGCGATATCATATTGCCCACTACTGTTGCTTACATTAAAAAATCTCTTCTGCTTTGGATCAAAAAGATTTGCGCTTACAGATATGGCAGGATTTTCGAAAAGTTTTGCCTGTAAAAGATTTGCTTTGGCAATATTTATATTATACCGTTCTGCCAGTAGTGCAAGATTATTCTGAACAAAACGGCTTTCTGCGTCCTGCAGGGTTATGTGTACGCTGTCCTGTGCTTCCAGTGAAAGGCACAGCATCATACACAAGAACCCTGTAAAGCAGTAACGCTTTACTGAGTATTGTTTCATTAATATTCATTAAGAGTTAAGAAGCCAATACATACAGCAGTTCATTAAATGCACTGCCATAGCATATTGGAAAGAATTCAGCAATAAGAGTTATACTGCGTTCGGAGGAGGGGTAAGAATATCAAAGCAGGGGAATGTAAGGGCTGGCGTGCAGTAATCTGCGAATTCCAGTTTTTTATTCTCGGAGAAATCGTGTGTGATTATAATTACGGGAACCTGATCAAAATTGTAGTCGAATACCTTTACAAGGTGAAAATTCTGCCCGCTATCACTATCCTCATCATCTGATGTATGATCATATCCAAACTGTACCTGGAAGAACTCAACTACACTATTGATATCATCAGCCTGTGCCCCGTTTTTATCAAACACATCATCCTCGCCTACCTGTGGCAGGAACATCGAAGCATTCATGTGGCATAGGAGTAATATGACAGCAAAAAGCTTTTTCATAACCGCCACGAAGATAAAAATCAACATGAGGGTTTACAAACAGTCAAAAGTTTTTAACCATTCTTTAAAGCAAGGAAATATTCAATGGCAAGTTTGTAACCGTGTAACCCAAGTCCGGAAATGACTCCACGGGCCTTGCCTGATACGTGTGATAGCTTCCTGAATTCTTCCCGGGCAGCTATGTTCGAGATATGTACTTCAACTACCGGTGTTTTGATCGCAGCTATGGCATCACCGATGGCTACTGAAGTATGTGTATAGCCCCCGGGGTTAAGTACGATTCCATCGTAATCAAATCCAACTTTCTGCAGTTCATTGATCAGTTCACCTTCAACATTACTCTGAAAATAATGCAGCTGTATAGCCGGAAATTTATTTTTTAATTGAGTAAGAAAATCGTCGAATGATTGATCCCCGTATACATCGGGCTCCCGTTTACCGAGCAGGTTAAGGTTTGGGCCGTTTATGATAGCGATCTTCATGTAATTATTTCGATGAACAATTTACAGAATTAGTTTTTCATCATCGCTATGAATTCATCAAATAAATATCGGCTGTCGTGTGGCCCCGGCGTTGCTTCTGGATGGTATTGCACAGAAAAAGCATTCCTGTTTTTGAGGCGGATCCCTTCAATGCTGCCGTCATTCAGGTTAACATGTGTGATCTCAATACCGGGGTTTGCCCTCACCGCATCCGGATCAACACCAAAACCATGGTTCTGAGTCGTGATCTCGCTTTTCCCGGTGATGATGTTTTTAACGGGGTGATTCAATCCACGGTGACCGTGGTGCATTTTAAAAGTTGGAATATCATTGGCGAGCGCCAACAACTGGTGGCCAAGGCAGATACCGAAGAGCGGTTTATTCGTTTGTAATATCTGCTTCACCGTTTTAACAGCATAGTCCATCGGAGCAGGATCTCCGGGGCCATTGCTGATGAAATAGCCATCCGGGTTAAACTGTTGCAATTCTTCGAAACTGGTCTTTGCATTGAAAACTTTTACGTGAGCCCCTCTTTCAACAAGGCAATTGAGTATATTCTGCTTGATGCCGAAATCCAGCACAGCTACTTTGTGTTTGCCAGATTCCTTACCCAATTCATAGGTTTCCTGAGTACTAACCGTAGAAGCCAGTTCGAGCCCATCCATAGAAGGCACCAACGCCAGCTGCTTTTTCAGTATTTCAATATCTTTTTCTTCGGAAGATATGATGCAATTCATAGCCCCTTTTGTACGGATATGTGCTACGAGGGCCCTTGTATCAACTGCATCGATTGCCACCACATGCTGTGATTCAAAATATTCCTGCAGGGAGATGTCGGCCATGAAACGGCTGTATTTTTCTTCCAGGTTCCGGCCGATCACGGCTTTAACTTTTACACTGCCGCTTTCTACATCGGCAGCCTTGGTACCGTAGTTACCGATATGAACATTGTTCATGATGAGCACTTGCCCATAGTAACTCGGGTCTGTAAACACTTCCTGGTAGCCGGTCATCCCGGTATTGAAACATATTTCCCCGGTGGCTGTGCCCCGTTTGCCAAAAGCATTACCATGAACAACGGTTCCATCTGCTAGGATCAATACGGCGGGCTGGGTAATAAGTTGAGGCATGTAAGAAAGGTTTTGCAAAGAAAGTGATTCAAAAGGATACCATACAAATAAAATTTTTCACATCTTGAACTTCTGATGAACAAAAAAGGGCTGCTAAAGCAGCCCTTTTTTGTTCATTAAAATTTATTTTATTGTTTGACCATCTTCTTGTTAGCCATAAT
>JAFDXA010000059.1 GCA_018268185.1 Bacteroidota bacterium | reverse complement strand
TTGCCCTTCCATCCACCAGCGGAATCTCTTCAATTCAGTACTCTTATTATCTATGAAGCCAAAATTACCCTGCATGAAAAGACCTCCCCACACCTGATAATCACTTTCGGTCTTTTCTGCAGCAACCGGGTTACTCAAAATCAGCCCAGCCGCAGCCAATAAAACAAATTTGTTTATCTTCTTAAACATGTAATCTCCCTATTTAATTAAACAATATGATTTTAATGTTTGTTAATGTTCCGTTTATCAACAAAACAACTTTCATCGCACGCAACTAGCGTCATTATATTGAGGGTGGCCAGTTGCTTACTTCATTTTCCCAAATTACTTCTGGTTCTTTTAAAAAAAGAATTTTTGTCGCACATTTACTACAGTGTTGCACACAGTAGCATAGTAAATGTTAAGAAAGTGTAAAGAATTATACTGCTGACAAATCGTGTCATTGTTGTTAATTATTATTAAAATTGAAGAACCTGAAGTGATAATAGTTAACTATCTTTGCATACGATACCATGGAAAATGTCAAGAAATTGTCAAGAAAGCGACGGTAAAACGACAGATGCCATTGAAACTTAAACCATAATATATCCAAACACTGCAAACGCGCTGTCATTATCACGCTGATCCTGCTGAATTTAAAAAGATACTTGACATGAAGTGGAGGGAGATGATGTCAGGCTTATGGATGGATAAATACTTCAAAACAACACACATTCGTTTGACAAGTCTTTGTGATACTGGGTATGGTAGGCTCCCTAAACCATAAATCTGATCAAAATTTTATAAAATATTTAAGCAGCTAAGGAAGCTCTGAAAAAGGTAGCGAGCGACAGTCAGGCAAGGCGAAATCGGATGAAAAAGCGTAGTTTACAAGATGTAAATGAGCATTTTGAGTCTGATTTCAACACGGCATGATCGAGCGCAGTAGTTTTTCAGAGTTTCCCTAAGTTTGGATCGGGATCCCTCCCAGTAACGATGAAACTATATAAATTGGAGTTTGAAAATGAAAAAATTAAATATTGCGTTAACGATATCAGCGCTTTTCATATTAGCCGGTTGTGGCGCGAGCAGAGATTATTCCCCGCCCGCGGATGCATCCGGAGAAAAAATCTTCAGTTCAGCTTGCACTGAATGCCACAAACCGCTAAGCGCCGATGTCGCGATGGTATTGAGTGAGAAAGTTGCCAACAAGGAAGCCATTATCAAGAAATTTCAATCGGGCAGCATGAGGATGCCGGCGTTTAAAAATATTCAGGGTGAAGCTGCTGACCGCTTAGCCGAGTACGTTCTAACAAATAGCCAAGTCAAATAAATTTGATATGCCTGGGAATCCGGCGATTCTCAGGTAAACCAATCAAATAAGTACCGGCTTGTTCTTGCGCTGCCGATTAATACGCAAATACTTGTCAAATACCCTGCAAACGCTGTTCATCAACAATTGCCCTTGCGGTGTCACAGCAATTTCCTGATCATCCAATGTAACCAAGCCGGCTTGTTCATAAACCATGAGCTCCACTAGTTCGGCAGCAAAATAATCTTTGAACTCGATCGGGAAATACGTCTCTACCGATTCGAACGAAAGTATCGAGTGACAAATAAGCGCTTGCATTACCGAGCGCCGGATTAAATCGTCCGCACTTAATTCAACGCCCCGCATTATCGGAAGCACATTGTGCTCAAGCTTTTCATAATAGCGTTGCAGGTCACAATCATTTTGACTTAACACCGAACCGAAACTGCCAATGGCAGACATTCCAAGCGCGATGCGATAGTTATCGGGATAAACCGAATAGCCCTGCAAGCCATAGCACAGTCTGCCCTGACGCTGGGCAATCACCAGCTGATCGTCCCGGACGGCAAAAAGATTCATACCGATATGCTTATACCCAGCCTCCGTCAGACGGGAAATCGCGAGTAAAAGCACTTCCAGGACTGTATCTGCATCCGGCAGATCTTCAGAATTGATATTGCGCTGCGGTTTAAATCTCTCAGGAAAGTGATTGTAATTCAATAAATTAATTTGATCCGGATGGATTTTTATAATTTTTTCCAGCGTATATTCAAATTTCTTCACGGTCTGCGCCGGCAATCCATACATCAGTTCCGTTCGAATCGTTTTAAAGCCGGCCTGTTGCGCATCGCAAATGGCATTCAATGTGACATCCTCTGTTTGGGCGCGATGTATGGATTGCTGAACGTCATGATCAAAATCTTGAACCCCCATAATCACACAATTAAACCCCATTTCTCTCAATGCCTGCATAGATAAACGCGACATCTGCCGCGAATCGACCTCAATGGTGAATTCTCCGTCTTTCATCAAGTTAAAATTCTGCTGAATTTCTTGCAAAATATTTTTCAACTGAGTTTCATTGAGAAGAGTCGGAGTACCGCCCCCGAAATATAATTGCTCCAGCTTAGGATTCTCCTTGAAAAATTGCGCCTGCAATTTTATTTCGCGCGACAAGTGATTAAGGTAGGTTGTTATAGTGTCATTGCTTTCCGCCAATATCTGGTTAAATTGGCAGTAAAAGCATAAAGAACGGCAAAACGGAATGTGCACATACAACGATAACGGACGGCGCGAATGCCCCGCTTTGCAATTCTTCAGCCAAGCCGAGTAAGCTTGCGCATTGAACGCCTCGGTAAAAAAATCGATTTGTGGATATAGACGATAATCCGCATCGGAAACCCCGAAACGGCGAATAAGATCGGAATCGATGCGAAATAAATTCGTAGAAGAATCAAGAAATCTTAATGAATACACTGGGAATCTCACTGTGACAGAATGTTACCCAAAGAAATCTGCGTCGTTTACCATTTTTTACTGGCCGTTTTGATCAAATATTTGGCTTTGAGCGTTGCCAATTCATCAAAAAAGAATATCCAACCTCCTATGCAATATCGTAAAATTATGTTGCGTGATAAAAATATCCATTTTGATTCAAATCAATCAAAGCATTGAAATGTGATTCCCTACTTCTGGAAAATACTGTGCTTAACGATACCTCGCTTCATCATCTTGACATTTCGCATATCCGATCAAGTTGCGCCTCGTGCAGCTTGCGCGAACTGTGCTTGCCTGTCGGTCTCAATGAGCAGGAAATTCAAGTTCTGGGTGATGTTGTCAGTTCCAAACGAAAAATTCAGCGCGGCGGATATCTGCATCGCACCGGTACGAAATTTCAATCATTATTTGCTATTCGCAGCGGGTTCTTAAAAACCTGCGTGCTGGAAGAAGATGGGCGGCAACAAGTAACCGGTTTTCATATGACGGGAGAACTGCTGGGATTGGACGCCATCAGCACCGACATGCATACTTGCGATGCCATAGCGCTGGAAGACTGTGAAGTTTGCGAAATACCTTTTGCCAAACTGGAAGAAATCAGCCGTACCATTCCATCGCTCATGCGCCATTTTCATAAAATCATGAGTCGTGAAATTGTCCGGGATCATGGTGTTATGTTGTTGCTGGGCAGTATGAAAGCGGAGGAGCGTTTAGCATCTTTTCTGTTGAATTTGTCGCGGCGCTTTTTAATACGCGGTTATTCCGAGTCGGAATTCAATCTCCGCATGACACGTGAAGAAATTGGCAGCTATCTTGGCCTTAAGTTAGAGACCGTCAGCCGTGCTTTTTCAAAACTGCAAGATGAAAATATCATTACCGTGGATAATAAACACATCCAAATAAATGATCTCGCCCGATTAAAATTGAAAATGGGAAACTCATCCTGTGTCACCTGATAATGTAATACCTCATCCGGCTGTTGACTATTGAGATACCCAGATCTTCATCAATTCTCATACTGGGCAAGTTAAATAAACTCTTGTTCCAAAATTAGCATTATCTTCACACCGTTATTCCGCTTTACGCCCGGCTTGAGTAAGCTTTGGAAAATGCTATATAATATCGAAATAATTTGATTGCCCGTGTGGCGTTGCACTCAGTGCAAGTCAAATTAAATACACACATTCGCTCGTCATTTTAGGGAATTAAAGCGAATGGAGGCTCAATTCTTAAGGAGAATATTTATGTCAGTAACTATGCGGCAAATGCTGGAAGCAGGCGTTCATTTTGGTCATCAAACACGCTTCTGGAATCCGAAAATGGCACCGTACATCTTTGGCCATCGTAACAAAATTCACATTATCAATCTTGAAAAAACCTTGGTAATGTATGAAGAAGCCATGAAGTATGTGCGCCAATTATCAGCGAATAAAGGCGTAATCTTATTTGTCGGCACCAAACGGCAGGCTCGCGACATTGTGCGCGAAGAAGCCGCGCGCTGCGGATCTCCCTACGTAGATCAGCGCTGGCTGGGCGGGATGCTGACCAATTTCAAAACCATCAAACAATCCATCAAGCGTCTGCAAGATATGGAAACAATGACGCAAGACGGAACACTGGATAAGCTCGTAAAAAAAGAAGCGCTCGATCTTCAAAGAGAGCTGGATAAGCTCAATAGCAGTTTGGGCGGCATTAAGGATATGAAAGGCTTGCCGGATGCACTGTTTGTAATCGATGTCGGGTATCAGAAAGGCGCCATTACCGAAGCCAGAAAGCTTGGTATCCCGGTTATCGGCGTAGTTGATACCAATCATAATCCTGATAATTTGCAGTATATTATTCCCGGAAATGATGATTCAAGCAGAGCGATACGCTTGTATGCCCGCGGTGTAGCCGATGCTGTCCTGGAAGGACGCAATCAATCCATTCAAGAAATTGTCGAGATGAGTGCGGCGGCCGAATAAGGCAAATCTTTTCATAAACAATAATTTAGTATCTGGAGTAAATATGGCGGAAATTACCGCAAGCATGGTTAAAGAATTGCGCGAAATGACCGGTCTCGGCATGATGGAGTGCAAAAAAGCACTGGCAGAGACTGACGGCGATATGAAAGCGGCGGAAGATCTGTTAAGAATTAAAAGCGGTGCAAAAGCAAGCAAAGCTGCCGGCCGGATTGCGGCCGAAGGCGTCATCGGCGCCTATATCTCGGCGGGCAATAAATGCGGCGCACTGGTTGAAGTGAATTGTGAAACGGACTTTGTCGCCAGGAATGAGGACATCATAAATTTCGCAAAAACCCTGGCCGGTCTGATCGCCACAAAGAATATTACCGATGTTGCGGTTTTGAGCGATGCCGTGCTATCAGACGGTGAGACGGTTGAAGCGGCGCGCAAAGCATTGGTTATGAAGTTGGGGGAAAACATCAGTATCCGCCGCTGCGGACGTCATGAAACACAGGGGCAGCTGGCCTATTATCTTCATGGAACCAAAATCGGCGTAATGGTGGATTACACCGGCGGCGATGAAGCTTTAGGTAAAGATCTGGCTATGCATATTGCTGCGAGCAAGCCGATGTGCGTATCCAAAGAACAGGTGTCCGCGGATGTGCTGGAACATGAACGGCAAATTTTTACCGCCCAGGCTGCTGAAAGCGGTAAGCCGGCCAATATCATTGAAAAAATGGTTGACGGACGCATCACCAAGTATCTGGCTGAGATTACTTTATTAGGCCAACCTTTTGTTAAGGATCCGGAACAGACCGTAGAAAAATTGCTGGCAAAGAAATCCGCTAAAGTGAGTAGCTTTACCATGTTTGTTGT
>JAFDXA010000058.1 GCA_018268185.1 Bacteroidota bacterium | reverse complement strand
GCAACCGTGTCTTCAATGGCTGTAGATACCACCACCAGTTCTGTATCATTCGTTATGCCCTCGCCATTTTGTAAAAAGCAACGGATGCCTGCTGCTTCCAGTTTACTTTTTGTATCGTTGAATACGCTGGGCTGAAAATACCTGTCGCTGCCACTCACATTTTTTCCTGTTCCTGCAAGGTATTGCGCAATGGCGCTCATACCGGTTCCGGCTACGCCGATAAAAAAAACATTTTTAAAATCATGTACCGATGTTATCATGGCAGTGTGGTTTCAATTTTAAACGGGTGAGCTTCGGTAGTAAATACAATGCGGTTCAGGTCAACAGATGAGGGAGCCGCAAATACCAGGTAAGCATACTTAAGTGTTTCTCCAAAGAAAAAACTTTCCATCGAATTAGCCTGCTCATAAGTTCTGATGTTCTTAATGGATGCAAAACCAGCTTCGGTTTTACAATGTGCTAATATATCATCAACCATTCTTTTGGCCATCCACAGATAATCTGTTTTATGGCTGTAACGATACAGATAAAAACAGCTTTCCAGGTTTTCGGGCCTCAGGATATAGTAAGCGCTCGTTACAGAATCGGTTTTGTAATTGAATTCTTCCGGTTCCATGTTGAAGTTGGTCCACATGTAATAATTAGCATCCTGTATATTTTTAGCCGCAGGTATATCGCCTGCATAAGCACAAAGTCCGGCGTAAAATGCATCCAGTGCGCCATATAAAGTGGCTGTTTCCTTACCACTGTTCATATCAACATGGCGCATGAACCATCCCTTGTTGGTTTTATCTACAAGGTATTTTTTGATAGCCTTGTTGTGAACATCAAAAGCATCGGCAAAATCTTTGTCGCCAAAAAGTATCCAGCTCTTGTACAGGTATTCATAATAAGAATCAATGTACCCGCTGATATGTGATTGTGTGCTTACCCATTTGCCATTGGTAACATCTACCTGTTCGCCAACCAACCCGATTCCACTCCTCCTGGCATACACCTGCATGATGGCTTTTTTGGCCGTTTCATAATAAACCTTATTACCGGTAAGCTTCGATAATTTCCCGAATTCCATCATCAGCGTTCCGATCTCTGCCGGGTTATTGATCGAATCCCTTAGTCTGCCCGTTTGCAGGTGCACAAAACGATAAGGCATCCCTGTTGCTGTTTTAAAAGCAGGCATCAGCCTGTTGGCAAGATCGGTGGCAAGTGAAAGAAATTTTTTATCGCCATCCAGTTCATAAGCTGTGATGAGGCCGCCCAGTTGCCGTATCGTGATCTCAAAAACCTGCACTTCATCATCTATATTAAAATCCAGTCTGGAAAGAATGAGTTCTTTGACTTCACGGGCTTCATCTTTCAATCCCAGCATGATGAACGTATCGAAAGCATCCACGGGTGTCATCAGCAAAGAATGTTTGTACCAGTTGCGGGAAGTTTTGGTTAGTGGCCGAAGATCATCGGAACCCCATGCGTAGTTTTTATAGCCTTTCCAGGCATGTTGTGCGGCTTCTTTTACTTTGGCACACATTTCCAACTTCATTGCTTCAGAAAAGCTGCCGGTTGATTCCTGTGCGGAAACCGATACCCGGAAACAGGATAAAACAAAGAAGCAAAAAAAATACTTTCCCATGTAGCTTTGTAATTCGGTGCTAATTTACAGGGAATTTAATTGGGGTTGTGTCGAATGTTTGGGGAATCTTAACATTTGAATGAAAACCATTTTTGTTCACATCCCGTTTATGGATGAAATTTAAAATGACCACCATGAAATCAATACTTGTTACTGCGGTTTGTATCCTGGCTTTTGTTTCGTGCGGACAAACACAATCCAACAATCTTAAAATACCTGTGGCAGAGAAAAAAGCCCCTGCTGCCGATGAAGCGGTAGCCACTTTTGGTGAAGGTTGTTTCTGGCATTCAGAAATCGTTTTTCAAAGCCTGGTTGGTGTAAGAGATGCTGTATCCGGTTATGCAGGAGGTCATACTACCGATCCTACTTACCGCTCGGTTTCATCCGGTAAAACAGGACATGCAGAATGTGTGCAGGTATATTACGATCCATCAAAAATTTCATTTGAAACACTGGTAGCCGCTTTCTTTGCCAGCCAGGATCCCACTACGCTCAACAGGCAGGGCAATGATGTTGGTACAGAATACCGCTCCATTGCATTTTACAGGAATGAAAAAGAGAAGCAGGTTATCCTTGCAGAGATCGCAAGGCTTACTGCTGCCAAAAAATATGATGACAAAATAGTAACAGAGGTTGTTCCTTTCAAGGCTTTTTATCCAGCCGAAGATTATCACCAGGAGTACATCAGCAACAATCCCGACAATCCCTATGTACAGCAAGTTTCCATTCCTGAATTCCTCCGTTTCAAGAAAGCGTTCAAGGGAAATTTCAAGCAGTAATGTTTTATTAACCGGGAATCAAAGCTTTTCTATCTGCCGGAGGTAATCATGCTGCAGGTCTTCATGCATACCACTTAACTCCTTCTTCATTTTTTTAAGCTGTGCCTGGTAAAGATTGCTCAGTGCCGTGCTTTTGTGTACAGGTATTTCCAGTTCCTTTATTTTTGAACAGAAGTGTATCAATAATTCCACACCTGTTTCCGTTTCTTCACTGTAACGGGCATAACGGTTGATGGTGCGTAATATTTTCCGCAGTGTTTTCTTAACATAGTACAGGTTGCTGTGGTTGATCTCGCCGAACATGTCGTCCACTGTTTCTTTCACAGATTGCACATAAGCCTTTTCATCCCCTGCTTCAAAAAGAAGATAAGTAAGCAATTCCTTGTTTTCTTTTTTGAATTTCGCCAGCCTGAGTGTAACCGGGAGCAGATCTCTGGGAGCCAGTTGTTCCAATGCTGATTTGATCTCTTTTACCGATGCTGCTTTCATGAATGAAAAATACAGCTTTCAATTGAATTAAGCCATCAGCCTCACCCGGCATATTTATTCAATTCGTATTACTCCTAAGGCCTTGGTGGTGGCGGAGGTGGTGGCGGTGGCGGAGGCAACGGTATCACAACTGCTTTTGGAGGTTTGGGTGGCCGTGGCGGCCTGGGCGGATGGTGTTTATAGTGTTTGTGTACATGTGAACGCTTGTAATGCCCCCGGTGCTTTCCCTGGGCATAAGTTGCCACACTGAAGCAAATGATGCCCGCTATTGCTAAGATGATCTTTTTCATAAAAAGGTTTTAATGAATAATACCAGTCTAACAAAAGCCAGGCAACTTACATGCCAGAACTATGCTATCTTTAATGCATTGTGATATTGAAATTTTCAGTAAGAGCCATTGATTGATGACTTCTGCTCTTTTTACTATACTTTTTTGCTTCTCCAAAAAAGTATCAAAAAAAGAGCCCGGAAAAAGGATACGCCGCTTTTTCCGGATGGT
>JAFDXA010000057.1 GCA_018268185.1 Bacteroidota bacterium | reverse complement strand
CGGAGTTTTTTGTTGTGCAGGTTTGCTTTCTTGGCCCTTTCATTGGCCAGTTTTTTTATGCCGGCCATGTCTTTACGCTCCCGCTCACTTTGCTCTATTCGTTTTTTCAAAGCTTCCGCGGTGGCCGGATTCCTGTGCAGGTAATTATCGAGCTCTTTGGCAAGAAAATCACCCACAAAAGACTTCATGCTTTGTCCGCCTTCCGAAACCGATTGTGAACCCAGCTTTGTTTTTGTCTGGCTTTCAAAAACGGGTTCCTGTACGCGTACCGAAATGGCGGCGCAGATACTTCCGCGGATATCAGAAGCATCATAATCTTTCTTATAAAAATCCCGTACCGTTTTTACAAAAGCTTCCCTGAAAGCTGCCAGGTGAGTTCCGCCCTGTGTTGTGAACTGCCCGTTTACGAAACTGTAATATTCTTCGCCATAACTGTTCTCATGAGTAATGGCCAATTCTATATCATCGCCCTTGAGATGTATTACGGGGTAGCGGATCTCGTCTTCATTCGTTTTGCGTTGCAGGAGGTCGAGTAAACCATTCTTACTTACATAGCGCTTGTTGTTGAGGTTCATCACCAGCCCTGCATTCAGGTAGCAATAATTCCAGAACTGGTTGTCGAGGTATTCCTGTACAAAATGAAAATTCTTAAACACGGTATCATCCGGAACAAAAGTGATAAGGGTTCCGTTCTGCTCCTTGCTGGATGTTTCTTTGGATTCTTTTTTCAGTTCTCCCCTTTCAAACTCGGCAAATTTTTCCTTGCCTTCGCGGAAAGATGATACTTTGAAATAAGTACTCAAAGCATTCACGGCTTTTGTACCCACACCATTCAGGCCCACGCTTTTCATGAACGCTTTGCTGTCGTACTTGGCGCCGGTGTTGATCTTGCTCACCACATCCACCACTTTACCGAGGGGAATACCGCGGCCATAATCCCTTACCGTGATCGTTTTGCCATCGATGGTCACGTCGACGTGTTTACCGTAACCCATGGTGTGTTCATCGATACAGTTATCGATCACTTCCTTCAGAAGTACATAAATACCATCATCCGGACTGCTTCCATCGCCCAGTTTACCGATATACATCCCGGGGCGAAGCCGGATATGTTCCTTCCAGTCGAGGCTGCGGATACTGTCTTCTGTATAATTAAAGAGGTCTTTCTCTGCCATAGTATTATTTGGATATTGAATGGCCATTCTCGCTAAAAGTCAGTTTCATTCAATACCGGACTTTAAAATTTTAAATATTTCCCTATAAAAACTGCGAATATAGTTGAATGGCCTCATTTTCGGCTTTCCCCATTTATCCACAAAGGGGCCGGGAATGTGCGTAAGATTCTCCCCGTTTTCAGGCAAGGTTTCTATATAGAAATTAATCGCAATGACTTTCATCAGCAAGAATGTACAGTTTTAGAAATACTTAACGGTCGGGAAGGCAGTTACCCCACCAGCCGGAACAAAGTTTGTCGTCATATAGTTGTTTAAAACACACACTATGAAAAAGATCATAATTACAGCCCTGGTGCTTTTATTTGGATTGGCAGCATGCACCAGCACCCAGGTAACTTCTTCCTGGAAAGCGAACAACGCAAATCTTAGTACTTCTTACAATAAAATCATGGTGCTTGGTATCATCAAGCAAAAAGACAGAACATTGCGGGAAGAGCTGGAAAATCAATTGGTAAGCGAATTAAAAGAAAAGGGATTTGACGCCCATTCGGCCCTGCAGGAATATGGCCCCAAAGCTTTCGACAGGCTGAGTGAGGAAGCTATTGCAGAAAAGATGAAAAACGATGGTTATGATGCAGTACTCACAACTGTATTGCTCGATAAAAGCAAAGAACGGAACTATACGCCGGGCCAGGTGAACTACCAACCGGTAGGTGTTTATTACAACAGGTTCGGCAGGTATTATACCACCGTGTACGACCGGGTTTACACACCGGGATATTATACAAATTCTACCAACTTCTTCCTGGAGTCGAATTTATATGATACCCGTTCGGGCGACCTCGTTTATTCTGTGCAGACCAAATCATTCGATCCTACTTCTCCCGCTGTGTTGGGTGATGAATATGCAAAAGCCATTATCAATGATATGAAGAAGAACGGGCTGATCGCAAAGAAATAAAATCAGTTTCTGGCTATACAATGCAGATGGTGCAGGCTTATGCCTGCGCCTTTCTGTTTTAAGAAAGTATATAATTGCGCCGGTTATTAAAAAGCAGGTTATTTTTACAGGAAAACTGTTTTATGAATCTGAAACTGGAAGGTAAAACTGCGTTGGTTTGCGGAAGCACACAGGGACTTGGTTATGCCAGTGCTGTTGAACTGGCTTTGCTGGGGGCTCACGTGATACTGGTAGCGAGAAATGAAGAAAAGCTGAAAGAAGCGGTAAATACACTTGATCGATCAAAAGGCCAGCAACATGGGTACCTCGTAGCTGATTTTTCAGATACAGGTTCGGTACAAAAAGCCATTGATTCTTATATCAATGCCGGAAAGATGGCACATATACTTGTAAACAATACCGGCGGCCCGGCAGGCGGAACTGCCCTTTCAGCCAGAACAACTGAGTTCATTGAAGCCTTCAATAATCATCTAATCTGCAATCACATACTTACGCAGGCTTTGGTTCCGGGAATGAAAGCTGCAGGTTTCGGGCGGATCATCAATATCATTTCCACTTCCGTT
>JAFDXA010000056.1 GCA_018268185.1 Bacteroidota bacterium | reverse complement strand
GATGTCATGTAACATGCCATATCGTAAACGAGTAGGCAAGCTTGCATTCGGTTGCAGGAAATATTCTGGTCCCTGGTATTGAACACCACCGCGCATGGCTCTCCCTGCCGCGCAAGCACATAGATTGCTGCAAAAGAAGGAAATTAACCCACTCAGACGACAGCTTCCAGACCGCGTTTCTGCACAAGATATAGCAACTTAAGAGCGGTGCCTGTTGGCCGTTTCTGTCCAATCTCCCATTTTTGTACTGTCGAAACACTAGTATTTAGTATGGCAGCAAACACCGCCTGACTGACACGTGTGGCTTCGCGAATTTGTTTTATCTGCTCCGGTCCCAACGATTCAATAGGCGGCAAGCACAATCGGTCGAATTCATGCAGCGTAACCTGATCCAGCACATCAGCCTTGTGTAAGCCCTTGGCCGTGTCATGTACAGCCTCGAGAATGGTTGATTTAGTTTTGCGCATCGCAGTTAATCTCCATTAATTCTCCCGCATGTTGTGCTTGATCGAGCGCCTGTGTTGTCAGTGACAGCAGGTGAGCAGCCAACAGCTTTAGGGCTACCTCTTCATCTTTGTCAATGTTGCTACGTTCGTTCTTCGGAAAACCAAATAAGAATATCCAACGGTTTCCTTTATTGGTGGCGACCAACGTGCGAAAACCGCTCCTCTTTCCTTGCCCTGGCCGCGCAATTCGTTTTTTCAGCAGTCCATTGCCGAGATCGGCATCATACAGTCCCTCTGTCATCTCATGTACGGCTGCGCAAAGACTGGACGAGGTTAACCCTTGTTTGTTTGCCCAACGATCAAACCATCGCGTCTTATAAACGACCATCCTGTATCTATCCTAAATGAAATATAGCACTTAGTGATATATCTGACAAGCTGAAACCTATAACATATTCGTTTTTAATTGGAACAGATAAACCGAAAATCCTCTGTTAATCACAAAAAATGTTGCCCTAAATGTTGCCCAAGCTATGCCAAAACATGCCAATTTATGCTTATCCTTAGGCAACATTACAATTATAACTAATTGATAAATATGACACCATCAATTTAAACTGCTGGTTCGAATCCCGCCTTCCCGCCACTAACCATGTATTCATGTGATATTGAAGCATATCGAATATTAATTACCATCAATGATCTCATCAAAAAAGTTTCGCTTGCTGGCTCTTTCTGAAGATAATAGCGGGCTTAAAAAGTACCCATAAAATCTCCCTTACCAACTTCCAAACCATTGTGCCGCAAAATTGCATAGGCAGTGGTGACATGGAAGAAAAATTGCGACAAACCATAGTTGGTCAGATAATTGCGGCCAAGCAGCTTTTTCTCTTTTGGTGTTCCCGGGCGTAACACGATTTCACGCGTTTCGCTGCCTTCAAATTGTTCTGGTGCTAGACTTTCGATAAATAACAGAGTCTTACTTATTCGTGCTTGCAGATCGGCGAAAGTTTGTTCGTTGTCCTCATACACCGGCGCTTCAATCCCTGCCAGCCTTGCCGACACGCTCTTGGCAAAATCAGCAGCGACTTGCACCTGGCGGATTAAGGGAAACATATCAGGATATAGTCTGGCATTTAACAATACGGCTGGCTCAAATTTTTTCTCGGTTGCGTAGGCTTCAGCTTTGGTTAGAATGGCGCTTAAACTGTTCAATATCTGTTTGAAAACCGGTACGGATGTTTGGTACATATAAGACTTGGTCATAAATCGTTCTCAATTGGTTGATGATAGTAATGATAGATACCGGTACAAGTATCTCACATGATTAATTAAGGTTTGTGCGAACCACACTCACCTCCTGATGGAATTGGAAGTTAAATTTGTTCTGGAATGCGTTTTGTCTTGGCAAATTTACGGTTGATAGGTGTAATCAAGGTAAAATGCCAAGGATTCCCGATCAAGATAGGCGCCAGCTTACAAGCGGAATATAAAAAATGCAGCCAAATTTCTTCAATCATCTGGTACTCATCAGCGTATTTGAGCTCAAAAGAGGTTTTGCTACCCGAAAAAGTATATTGCCGTTGGTAACCTTTGTAGTCGTTTGGTATTTCATTTTACTGTATCCAATACGATTTGCTGCTGAGCTGTTGGTTCAGGAAAAGGAATTACAGGTAGAATTCAGTTTCTTTGACTTGATTGGCTTTGGTTCAATACAGCACTGGCCTATTCCTGAGTTTGGTGTATTCTGGCACTTTGCGCTAATGATATTCCCGATGTTGAGTATCTTACTCGCAGCCGATCAAACCTGTTCTGATCGAGAGCACGGCACGCTACGCTTTATTGTCATACGCAGTAGCCGTGATCGTGTATTCTTTGGCCGGTTTGTAGGCACTATACTGATTCAAGCAGTATGGATCAGTGCGGCCACATTCAGTACCTTTATTCTTGCTTTGACCCGTGATGCTTCGCTTCTTTATTTTGTATTGCCGGATTTTCCCATCCTAATTCTTAACTTAATCTTAGTCGTTCTACCTTTTACAGCCATGATGGCCGCTTTATCCGCGCAAGTTAAATCTGCCCGGCAAGCAATCCTGTGGGCAATTCTGATCTGGATGTTTCTGGCTGGAATTATCAACAGTTTGGCTTATTACTTGCCGGCATTGGCTTTTCTAAAATGTTTGATCCCTGGATATCAATTATCTGATATGGCGCAACTGCCAGGATGGCAAACACTATCATTGATATACATCCCCCTCCTGCAGAGCCTGTTTTTGTTAACTATTGGGCGCTGGATAATGCTGAGGCAGGCATTGTGAGTTCACCGATTATTCAGTGCAAACAGCTTAACCATGTTTATTCAGGCAAAGCTGCGCTCACTAATGTCAATTTTGAGCTGGATGCGGGCGAGCCTATCGGCTTGGTAGGCCCCAATGGAGCCGGAAAAACCACTTTGCTGAATATCTTATCTGGTTTCTTGCATCCCACTTCCGGCACTGTTCTGGTCTTTGATCACCCACCTGGTGCAACGCAACTCATTGGCAAAATCTCAGCATTGCCCCAGGATGCCCGGTTAGACGCGAGCTTCACGCTTACAGAACGATTGATTCTTTATGCGCGCCTGCAAGGATTCTCTTCCCAATATGCAAACCTGGAAGCCAGCCGGGTTTTAGAGATATTTGCACTCAAAGATGCCGCACATGAAAAACCTCTGGCGCTCAGTCATGGCATGGCTAAACGGGCGGCGATCGCGCAAGCGCTGATCGGCAAACCTGCATTGATCTTATTGGATGAACCGACTGCCGGGCTTGGTCCTGTGAATGCCCGAATCGTACGATCAATTATTGCAGAACAATCGTCAGAAACAACCTTCATCATCAGTTCTCACAATTTGATCGAACTTGACCGGTTATGCCAAGAAATTTTGTTACTGGAAAACGGCGTTCTGCAAACCGAGAAATTAAGAATCAACGAGAAACAAGTTTCCTCGCGATTTATCACTCTACAAATGGAAAACTGTCCGGCATCGGAGGTATTGGCTAAATTCAGCGCTTTTGAAGGTGTCTTACAGGTCACCAATCCACAAAAAAATGAATTTATAGTGGCGTACAATCCAAACCTGCAACCCAGCATGGATTTGCAACTCATGCATTGTATCCGTGCCAATCACTGGCAATATCGACAACTAAATCACGGTAAAACATTAGAAGAAAAACTCTTTCCTAGCGATTCACAGCGCCCATAGTTAATCCGCGTTGAAAATATCGCATATCGAGCACCTTTTTCAGAATAAATACTCACCAGAAGAAAATCTGGCTAATTTGCAGTAAATTACATTTAAACTAAAACATCAACAGGAGGCAAAAACCTACTCAGTCCGGTCCATTTGTCCACAGATGCGTAGTGTCTTACGTTCTATTTTCCCCTGCTCATTTTTTAACCGTAATAGCTGGTCAATTTTAAACCGGCATCAACAATAAAAGGCCATCTCACAGAAAAAAGTACACACAAAAAATACCAAGTCTCTTGTATCATACCCATACGAAATACAGTAATGTTTCAAAATAAGCACCTCAAACCAATAATAGTCCGATATAAAATAATTAGCGGCTAATATTGAATATGTGACAATCATTGAATAGCGCGAACTCACAATAGAAATTGCAACACAAGTCTTGCTGGTCTCCCTGAGCAAATTGGAAAGTGAGCGGTTTATTTATCTATGTCAATTAGAGTCAAATTATTCCTAACCTTTCTACTGACTACTTTATTAGTAGTCATGGGCATGCATCTCTTTACTCGCTGGTCATTAGAGAAAGGATTTGCCGAATTTGTTGAAAAAAGACAATCGGAGCGGGTGGACAAAATTATAGATGTGCTGGAAGAGTATTACGCAGAGAATCATGGCTGGGAAGCTCTGGCTGAAAATAAACTCAACTGGATTTCATTGCTTTGGCGCGCTGATCCGCATCGGCATCATCCACCAGAATGGATCATCAAACAGGCACAACGAGAAGCTGCTCAGCAATGGCCGCCAGAAATATTGCCTGAAAAAGTGAATCAAAGATGGCCCCCATTCGGATTACGCATAATGCTATTAAATGCAGACAAGTCGATACTGTTTGGACGAGAGGAGTTGCTTTCCCAATTACGCTTGTATGCGATCCAGTCTGATTATCATACCGTGGGTTATGTCGGACTTCTGCCGGGGAACCCGGTTAGCCAGGCAAGCGATATTTATTTTATGGAACGGCAAGCCAATTTATTTTTCTGGATTGCTTTGGTCATGATAGCACTTTCTGCATTGATCGCTTGGTTTCTAGCTTATCACCTTGGTCGCCCGCTCAAACGTATTACTGTGGCAGCACAAAGGCTTGCAGTTGGCGACTACAAAGTCAGGTTGCTAGTTGAATCCAGTGATGAAATGGGGCAACTGGCGCGCAATTTTAATGATATGGCGGCTGCGCTGGAACAAGCAGAGCAAAGTCGCAGACGATGGGTAGCGGATATTTCTCATGAATTACGCACACCACTCTCTGTACTACGTGGTGAACTGGAGGCTATCATGGATGGAATACGCCCGCTGACATATGATGCAATTAAATCATTGTCGGGTGATGTAATGCGGCTCAATCGTTTGACAGAAGATCTTTATCAATTGGCACTGTCCGATCAAGGAGCTTTGAGTTATCGGAAATTTTTACTTGATCCAGTGCCGATCCTGCAGAAAGACCTTGCAGCCTTTATTCCCGATTTCAATCAAAAACGGATTAACGTTAAATGGACTAATCGATTATCTAAACCATTACTGGTCAATGCGGATCAGGATCGATTATCGCAATTGTTCCGTAATTTACTTACCAATAGCTTGAATCATACGGATCCGGAAGGCCAAGTGGAGATTATGATTCAGCATATCAAAGATGAATTGTTAATTGAATTGACTGATAGCAGTCCCGGCGTTTCAGAACAAGATATCGTTCATTTGTTTGATCGTTTCTATCGTGTCGATAGCTCGCGGAACCGGCATTTAGGAGGCGCCGGTCTGGGTCTGGCCATATGCAATAATATCGTAAAGGCGCATTAAGGACCGCTCTTAGCATTCCATTCATATCCTGGCGGGCTTGCGATGCGTATTTCATTGCAGGTTGCATCATGAGCCGTATCCTAATTGTCGAGGATGAGCCCAAACTAGCTAGTCTGGAAACCGATTACTTGCATCATGCGGGTTTTCAAACTCATTGTTTGAGTCAGGGATTAGAAGTGGTGCCGTGGCTAAAAGATAATAGGGTTGATTTAGTGCTGCTCGATTTGATGGTGCCAGGCCGAGACGGTTTTGACATTTGTCGTGACATTCGTAGTTTTAGCCAAGTACCGATCATTATCGTAACCGCACGTGTTGAAGAAATTGACCGTTTGCTTGGTCTGGAGATGGGTGCAGACGATTATATTTGTAAGCCTTTCAGTTCACGGGAAATGGTCGCACGTGTCAAGGCTGTGTTGCGTAGATTACAGCCACACGCCACGAACTCGGTTGAGCAAGCGCTTAGGCTACATCCGCAAAGTTTCAGAGTGCAGTACGATGATCAAGAAATCGAATTGACAGTGGTTGAATTTCAGTTGCTCCACGCGTTGTATCAATATCCAGGGCGTATTTTCTCGCGCTCTAGGTTAATGGATTTGATATATCAGGATCAGCGAATCGTTTCAGATAGAACAATAGACAGCCATATAAAAAAATTGAGAAAGAAATTGGCTGAGCTGATCCCAGAGAAAGAAGTGATTCATTCGGTTTATGGAGCGGGCTATCGATATGATCCACAAAATTTCGATTAGGAAGATACAGCTTTGATCGCTTTTAATTTAAGCGTATTCTTATCTTTCACATTTTTTCCACAATTGCTGCAAAATGTTTACACATTTACTGCATATAGTTACCCCCAAGAGCGACAGAAACACCGCTCTTAATCAAACATCAATGAGGAGAACTACGCTATGAACGTTAAACTTGTCAGTATGGTAATCGCTTTGGCACTTCCTTTGTCAGTAGTGGCATATCCAGGTGGGAAAGATGATCCCGAACAATATCGCGCAAAGAAAATGGAGCGGCTCAATAAGGAGCTGGGATTAAACGAGGATCAGAAAGTCAAAATTGATGCACTTTTCAAGGAACAAGGTGAGAAAGGCAGAGCACTCCATAAGGAAACTCAATCGCGATTGCAAGCAATATTGACACCTGAGCAAAATACTAAATTGGAAGAAATGGAGCAACGCCGCCATGAAAAGTGGCGTGAAAAGCACCAGCAAAGAAAACAAGATGAATCAAAGAATTCCAAATATTAAGCGAACATGAAATGTGTAGCCGAGGACAGTTGAAAGCCAGCTGTCGTAGGCTACACAAAAGCTCTTTTCGCACTCAGTAACGAGCTCTACTTGAAGAATTTTCAATAATCCTATCTACTCGTTCGTTGCTAACACCCTTTAAAATAACTAAACATTCCTAGCCCGTCATTTTGGGAGCAGAGGTGATAAAAATACTAGAGTGATCGGGACTCTTCGCTTGCAGCGGTTTTTCCTAGTGTCTATCATTTGTAAATAGATTCTATGAATTTTTAGTGAGGAGTATGCGTGATGCCAGCACCTAGCACTTCTAGCAAAATTATCTCTACAGGATCATCATCCGGTAACAATCTTATAGATTCTTTAATTCTGGGTGTCCGGTGGGCGGATGGGTTGATTACATACAGCTTTCCAGATGCAAATGCATACTGGTCCACCGATCCAATAAAAGGCTATGGTCCGAATACTAACCCTGAAGGAGAGCCTTGGAGTTCGTCATTCGCACCACTTTCTTCATCAGATCAGACTTATTTTAATAAAGCGCTGCAACAGTGGGCGAATGTTGCAAATATTCAGTTTAAGTTAGTACCGGAAACTTCAAGTGATGTAGGTGATATTCGTGTGGCTTACACCGCGATTGATCCCGGAGCACAAGCATACACTTACACACTGCAAGATGGATATGCTAAAAGTGGCGATATCTGGGTCGGTATAAATACTACAAATGCAACTGAAGATTGGATACCTGGTACCTACCCATTTCTCGCAATCATGCATGAAATCGGGCATGCATTGGGTCTCAAACATCCTTTCGAAGGCTCACCTACACTCCCTGTTTCTTCGGACACGATATCTGAGACTATTATGAGTTATTCAGCTATTGCGGGGAATCAAAATTCATTTCTTACATTTTATCCCACAACACCAATGCCACTGGATATCCTAGCTATCCAATATGTATACGGTAAAAACACTACATACCATAATAGTGATGATAATTATTTATTTGATGATTCTCAGACTTATCATGAAACTATATGGGATAGCGAGGGAGTTAATGACACGATAACTTATGCTGGCAATCAAGATTCAACAATTGATCTGCGTGAAGGCATGGGGTCGAAAATAGGCAATTCAGTATTTGCAGAATCTACTACCACCAAAAACCGCATTCCAAACATCTGGATTGCTTATGATGTGACAATTGAGAATGCATATGGCGGTTCAGGGAGTGATGTCATTATAGGAAATGATGCTGATAATACTCTCAATGGTGGAGGCGGAGATGATGATCTTGACGGAGGAGAAGGAAGTGACATGCTTTGGGGTGGTAACGGAAATGATATTCTGAGGGCAGGCTATGGTAATGACGTGCTTAATGGAGGAACTGGTAATGATACCTTCGGTTTTTATGCGCTAGGTGTTTAGTCCCACGGTATGGTGGAATGGGTTGACATTAAATTGTTGTGGCTCTTTTGTCCATATTTTGCAAATGTATTCATAAGGGGTGAGACCCTTAAGGGTTTTCAGTCGCCTGGCGAAGTTATATGCCATCACAAAAGTATGTAGGTGAGCCTTCAACTGATCATGTGAATCATAGTAATAGCGTTTCACAGTTGCTTCTTTGATTGTTCTATTCATGCGCTCGACCTGTCCGTTCGT
>JAFDXA010000055.1 GCA_018268185.1 Bacteroidota bacterium | reverse complement strand
ATATCATCCTTTATTCTTTGGAATGAATCATAAAACCAAACCGAGGCTTTTGAAATGCGTTCGTAAATAAAATCTTTCTTTTGGTTGTAATCTTCGTTTTCAAAAACCACCGTGAGCTCATTAATAAATTTATCAGCATGCCGCAACGATGTTGAAAATTGCTGCTGCAGCAAAGCAATCCAATCCAGAACGGATCTACTAAAAGTCTTGTTTTGTTTTATAAACAGGATAAGATCATTCAGCAAGAGATTGATATAACTGTAGTCGAATAAGGAACAGATGATTTCCTGTTCATAATTTAACCGGGCAGCTGCAAGAACGTGGTCGAGCTGCTCCTGTTGCTGATCTACAACAAAGCGCTGTATTTTTTCATTGTTTACAATATTACCCGCAGATATACGGCTCGACAGAACAATACCATCCAGGGTTTTACATCGGCTGAGGGCAACATATACCTGGCCGGCAGCAAAGGCATTGCCTGCATCTATTACAACTTTTTCAAAACTAAGGCCCTGGCTTTTGTGAATGGTGATTGCCCACGCAAGCCGCAAAGGAAATTGTGTAAAAGAGCCGAGTTCTTCTTCTTCAATCCGGTTGTTCTTTTTATTAAAGCTATAGCGTATGTTGCGCCAGACTTCCCGCCTTACTTCTATGAGTTGCTCACCTGTTTCCTGATTGCAACGAACAATGATCTTGTCTTCTTCTACGGAATCAACAATGCCGATCTTTCCATTATAATAGCGCCTGATCTTTTCCGAATCATTTTTCAGGAACATTACCTGCGCCCCGATCTTTAACTGCAGGTTTTCATCAGCAGGAAAAGATTTTTCTGAAAAATCTCCCTCAATACTGGCTTTAAAAGAAAGCGGGGAACCACTTAATACTTCCAGCTCTTTACTGTTTATATTGTCGGCCTTTTCATTATGTGTGGTTAGTGTAATAAAACGATCTTCCTTTGGAGCGATGAAACCAGGTTTAAACCGGTTGTTGAGCAAATCAAAATCTTCCTTTTCCATGCTGTTATCCCGCACTTTATTCAGCAGGCTTATAAAAGCCCGGTCATCCTGCCTGTAAACTTTCTGTAATTCAATATAAACAGGCTTTTTTTCAGCAATAGCACGGCTGTTGAAGAAATACTCATTACTGTAATAAGCAGAAAGGAGATTCCATTCGGCTTTCACGATAGGCGGAAGCTGGTACAGATCCCCGATATAAAGCACCTGTACGCCGCCAAAAGCTTTGCCCGGGTTATTCCGCACATGCCTTAGTACAGCATCAACAGCATCCAGTACATCGCAGCGAACCATGCTTATTTCATCAATCACGAGCAGATCCATCTGCTGGATGATTTCTTTTCTTTCATTGGTGAGCCTGAGTTTGCCGAGCAGGTTATTTTTATCTGTAATAGCAGCATGATTGTTTGAAATCCTTCCGTTGCTTACGGGGATGTATGGACCGAATGGTAATTGAAAAAAAGAATGGATCGTGGTTCCCCCGGCATTGATGGCAGCAACACCGGTGGGGGCTACCACCACCACATTCTTTTTACAGGTTGCCTTTATGTGTTTCAGGAATGTTGTTTTACCTGTGCCCGCACGGCCTGTAAGAAAAATATGCTCACTGGTATTGTTTATAAAATCAGCAGCAATAGAAAAGATGGTATTATCAACAGAACCCATAAGCAAAGTAAAGCATTAATAACAGCAGCAGAAAAACATAAAGCAAAGTTGCACTAATCTTCGGAGTGTTTTCCCCCCAACATGAGCAGCTCATTAACCTGTACTTCTGTAACGTATTTTTTATTTCCCTCCTTGTCGGTATAATTTCGGTTAATGAGCTTCCCTTCGATGGCAACTTCGGAACCCTTGTTCAAATACTTCTCGGCAATGTCTGCCAGTTTTCCCCAAACGATGAGATTATGCCATTGTGTTTCCTTTACTTTTTCGCCGTTGGCGTTTCGGTAAACTTCATTGGTGGCAACGGAGAATTTTACCAGCTTTTTGCCGGTTTCCGTTTGCTTTACTTCGGGGGCATTGCCAAGGTTGCCGATCAATTGGACCTTGTTTCTTAGAGCGTTCATAGACATAAAGTTTCTGTTTAAATGTTAAATTAATACGGAGTAATTCACCGGTTAAAAACTGCTTTTTAAACGGCAGTACAAATATGCAGTTCGATAGATTTGATAACCGGTTTTTAAATATTTATAGTTGGATATAAGTGTTTGTAAATGCTTATATCCAACGAATCAATCGAACAGTTATGGAAACTCATGTAAAGCAAGTGTGTTGTTTTTCATGCCGCAAACCCGTGAAAGGAAGGGCAGATAAAAAATTCTGCAACGATCATTGCCGGAACAGTTATAACAACAGGCTGAAGGCAAGCACCAACAACAGTATCAGGAATATCAATAATACGCTGTTGAAGAACAGGCGTATCCTGGAAGGATTTTTAGCGGAAGGAGAAAAAATGGTAAGAGCAGGGAGAACCAAAATGCTGGAAAGAGGATTTGTATTTACTTATTTCACCCACCGGCATACCAATAAAACAGGAACTGTGTATTCTTTTTGTTATGACCTTGGTTATTTATGCCTTGGCAACGACAGTTATTTAATTATAAAAGGAGAGGAGAATATGTTTGAATAAAAAACTTTCAAATCAAATTTTCATACTTCCCAATACCCATCCTCTAAATATCGAACAAGGAGCAAGGAATATTGAATGAGGAAGTAATTGCCACGGAGGCACGAAGGCTGAGAGATAATTTTCAAACCCTAATATTCATCATCAAATTACCCAAATGGCTAATTATCAAATTTTTCACCAGATAGACATATAGTTCACATAGATAAACACCCTCACTTAAAATCTTCACATTTTCATATTCTCACATCTCCCCATCCTCTTAATATCGAACAAGGAATATAGAATGAAGAAGTTGTCGCCACGGAGACAGGAAGGCAGAAAGATAATTTTCAAACTCTGATATTCATCATCAAATTACCAAATTGACTAATTATCAAATTTTTCACCACATAGACATATGGTTCACATAGATAAACCCACTTCTCTAAAATCTTCACATTTTCATATTCCCACACCTCCACATTCATCATCAAATCGATCCATTTTCAAATTATTCCTCACGCCGACAATTTAAATTCCACTTCACCTATCTTTCTTTGAGGAACATGATTCTGTGTAGGCTCTGTAAAGTCATCATCCTGTAGTTCAATTCTCCTGGTGATATCGCTGAGCGAAGTAAGCCTTTGAACTGTGTACGGGATGGTATCCATACCTGAAACAAATTTCTGTATATAAGAATACATGCCAATGATATTACCGGCCAGTACGGTTGTGCCGAACAGGTTGGTGGAAATAAGCAGGGAAGACCCGATCACGATCATCACAAGTATTTCAATGATGCCGAAATTGATAGCCTCTTTATCAGAGATCTTAACCTGCCATTTGCGCAGCTTGTTGTAATGGCTGCGTATGATCAGTTTATTACCCTGCGAAATTATATTCACCTGTTTTTCCAGTTCGTCATTTTTTTCTTTGGTGAGCAGCCTCATCTTTTTTCCATAGAAATAGCTGATGGCCAGTACGGGTACCAGCAACGCCAGGCAAACAGCAACTACCGCCGTATCATAGAAATACAACAGAATGAGTGAACCGATAATGCTGTAAATGGCTTCGATCACATACACGAGGTCGAATTCAAGAAAATCAACAAACTCTCTTGCCAGGGTTGAATGGGCGCTTAGCCTCGAAACCTCTGTTTTGTTGTAGCGCCTTGCCAGGAACCGTGTAACGAGCGATGTATATATGGCCGAATAAGTTCGGGTGTCGTACATGTGCCGGATGGTTCCGGCAATGATCCATAAACCATGAACGATACAAAGCATGATAAGCCCCTGGTAACTCCCTTTGATCAGGTCATTAACAGCAATTCCCAGGAAAAAAGGCCTGAGCAGCGAGCCCAGCATTTCCAGCGAAAATAACAGGTAAGTAAGCAGCAACTGGTAACGATGCTTTTTGATAAGCCGTTTTAAAATTTCAAACCTCGACATACGATCTCCTTTCTTTAAAAATGAATAAAGCAGTACTGCTGTTTGCAGAACAAACATTCAATGGGAGTAAGTATAAGACGGGAGAAAACGTGGCCGGTTTAAGCGTTGCCGATCGCTTCTCGTGAAGTGACCGAGCTCCGGGGGGTGCCTGTTATCATACCCCGGCACTTTTCACTGCCGCAGGTACACATAAAAGGTTCCATGTGTTCATCTAAAAACAAGGCGTAATTGAGGGTTAGTTCTTCGCCTTTTTTAATATTCCGGGTGGCGTATACATTGAGCCCTTTATAGGCGGTGTTGGCGTCGCAACTGTGGTTTTGTGGTGCCCATCCGGCCGGATTATCGTCCCACAGCAAAAATACTTCATTACTGAGAGGATAGGCGTATTTCCGGAAATTTTCTAATTCCTTAACATTCCAGTTTTTTTCTATATAGGACTTGGTGGCGATCCGCTGCGATTTTTCTTCACCCTTGAAAATCAATTCGTTTTCAGCAATATCCTCCGTGGCATAAATGCCAAAACCGGCGATGGCATTACCCTTCATCCGGTATTTTTTTTGTTTTCTGCGGTGGCGGGCAATACCCTCCTCTATGATCATGCGTAAAAAAGCCTGCTGGCCGGTACCGTCTTTCTTAAGGATATAGTCCGCAGAACCTTCATAGCCATCGCTGTAAAAAACCGAACAGGTAAAATTGATCTCCAGGAAAAACAGTTCACCCTTGTTATCCATCCTGAAATCGAGGCGGGCATAACCCACACCGCCAAAACCCCTGAATATATTTTCTGCAGCTTCTTTCAGCCGGCTGTTGATATAAATATCCTGCACGGCAATATTTGATTCCGGGTGCAGCTCAGAAGTTTTAAGGGCATAGGTTTTAAAACTACGGCCTTCCGGAAAAATATATTCAACCGGGTTAAACACCCTTACTTTCTTTTCATCTTTTCCATCAGCAACCAGCATTACAGTGAACTCACGGCCTTCGATGTATTCTTCTACGAGCAAGGGCCCGTATTCGTCTATGATAGAGGCGGCCTTTTCATACAGTTCATTGATATTGTGAACCAGCGAATGTTCATCAATGCCCAGGCTATCGCCTGCCTTTGCAGGTTTTACAAATAAGGGATAAGTGAGATGGCTGCAGGCTTTTTCAATTTCACCGAGTTCTTCTATCAATGCATAATTGGGAGTTGAAACGCTTTCTGTGTAGGCAACGTACTTCATCAATTCCTTAGGCGGATCATAGAGCAAAGATGTGGGCCCGGTAAATGGCATGTTCATTTGCTCCATGAAGTAGATAACATCAATAGAAGGAACTTCCCATTCAAGATAGCCTTCGCAAAGGTTTACGAAAATGTCGTATTTCTTTTTGCTGAGCTGTTTGAGTTGTTTATAAGTGGTGAGCTTGTTGAGAAAAACATGATCCACTTCATCGCCGGGAAGCAGCGGGGCCAGGTTCCTCGGTGGGTCATAGTTCTTATAATCTACAGCAGTAGTGGAATAATCAGGTTGCAGCACGCAGACTTTCATACATCAAATTTGAATGGCCGTCAGGCCCGGGCATTATCGCCTGTACGAACATAAGAATGTTTTTTTACAGAAGCACGTACAAAGGCATCATTTAAAATCTCAATAACGAGTTGCGAAAATCTTTTGCCCGAGAGGCGCAGGATGGCGCCAATGGAAGTGAAGTTTTCGTCTTCACTGATGCCGCACTGGGCATTAACTTCCAGTACGTATAATTTACCGGTGGAGGCATCCTGGCGGATATCGATCCTGGTATAGCCCTTTCCTTTGGTGGCGCAATACGCATCCCAGCTAAGTTTTTTGATCTCTTCAACAAGCTGTGCCGGCGGTAGCTGGTATTCATAAAAGTTCTCTTCACCCGGCATAGCCGTTTCATCTTCATAGATCTCCCAAAGCCTGTCGAATGAAAGAAATTTTTCTTTATCTGGAAGCGATGCATGAAATACCCTTTCAACCGGCGTATAGATCACGGCATTCTTCGGATCATCATAAGAACCGCTGATCAGCGTGGTGTATTCCGGGCCGGTGATAAATGATTCGGCAATGAGTCCGTCGGCGGTAAGGTTCCATCCGCGATAGCCATTGAATAATGTATGCAGCAGCTCCTTCAGCTCCGTTTCATTTTCAACAACATTTCTTGTTCCAACTCCCATGCTTCCGCCGGAAACGGCCGGCTTTACGATGATGGGTGTTCCCAGCTTTTCAAAAATTGATGAAGCATCAACTTCTTTATCATGAAATGCTTCCCAGGCCGCATTGGGAACAGCAGCCTTGTCAAATTCCTTTTTCATGGGAATTTTGGAAGTGGTAACATTATAAAAGTATTCATCGGCCCCGGTATAGATAATGTCTTTTTCTTCCAGCAGTTTTACAACGGAAACACCGGGTGTGCCGTTCACTTCATCGCCATCGCATAGGTTAAGCACCACCGGGATCACCTTACCTGTTTCTTTTTCTGATTCAATGCCTTCAATAACATCTTTAAACGTACTCATATTAACCGGCTGCCACAACCAGTTTACATTGAGTTCTGTAAATACCCGTGAATATTCTGCAATGCTTTGAGAGAAGTCGTAATAGTAATCGATGTTATCGTCTTCTGATTGCAGGCTGGGCGACAAAACCCAGACTTTGATCTTGTGCGAAGAAGCTCCCTTGAAAAGGGAATGGCCTTTTTTCATGTGGCTAAAGTTTATGTTGGAGTTGTTGCCTGATGAAGTCGGTAAGCCTGTACCGGTTTAAAATTTCTCCCGCAATATGCCTGGCGCCGTGAATATTCTGCAGGCAATCTTTGCTGCCGCAGAAACAGATGAACGGTTGTGCCATATCCAGTTCGGTTGAAGGATAGAAGAAAGTGAATTCATCGTTGGGCTCAATATCTTTCAGTGCAATAACTTCCATGTTGCTGGTATCGAAGAAAAGGTTGGGGCTGCAGCTATGATTGGTGTACTGCAGGAATACCGGAACCAGGGTGATGTGTTCATTGATATCACGCTGGATGGTGAGGTAATTGGGTGTTTTGTAAATCTCCCCTGCTTTGAACCTGCATATAAGATCTCCCTTTTTAAACGGGATCAGTGCGTGCAATGATTTCTGGTTGGTGGCCCTGTTGTGAAGAACCTCTGCAAAGCCGTGCCGGCTAATAATTTCGGAATCAGGAACTGCAGCGCTGAACATGCGTTTTGGAGTGTATAAGGATGAAAAGGTTTAAATGGATTTCATTTATGATAGAAAGGTAAATAGTATAAGAGTTATAACCAGTAAACTTATGCTGAAGTTTTCAACAATATTAAGATGGTGGGGTAATTTGATAATTTGGAAATTGGTCAATTTGATAATTTGGAAATGTGGAATTGTGATGATGTGAGATTGTGGAATAGCTTTTCTGTTTTCGGATGAATACGCTGTACTTAACTTCTTAATTCTATATTCCTTGTTCCTTGTTCGATATTCAGAGGATGTGAGATAATTTGATAATTAGCCAATTTGATGTTGGATATGATAATTGCCTTTTTTGTGCCTTCGTGCCTCCGTGGCAACAACTTCCACATTCCTTGTTCAGTATTCGATATTTCTCCGGGTTCAATCCATAAAAAAGGTTGCGACCACATGCCGCAACCATCATACCCTCCCGTTTAACCAAATCAAAACACAGGAGATAAGTTTTCTTCCTCCAGGAGTGCAGCCCGTATCTCCTCACGGTAATGTTCGGGCAGGTGCGTTTCTGTGAGTTCGAGTAAAGGATTATATACAAAAGCAGGCGCTGTTTTTTTAACGGAGCTCAGCCAGTTGAGCGCTTCGTTTTTGTTGATGCTCATCATCATCTTTCCGGCAGTTTGGGCCATTTCGTCGGCAGGAATGGAAGCGATGATGCCCGCATTGATATCCAGCAATTGTTCATCGGTATAAACCTCCCACAACAATTCATTCAGTTCAATTTCTTCCCTTTGCATGTGCTTCAGGTTAAAGATCATGTAATCCTGGAATGCACGGGTGATGGCAGAACCGGCGATCATTCTTTCCTGGTCTGTTGCCGCATCGCGGTATATATTGATAAGGTGTTTGAGGTGATTGCCCATGTAAAGGTCTTCTACATGCTCGCTTTCAAAAGATGCGATCCTTACCGGGTCATATTTTTCTACATAGGGCATGAGGATATGATCTTCATGGTGGCCGTGATTTTCAAATGCAGCAACCACTTCGTGGATCTTTTCAAAAACGAGTTCTGCATCGGCCTTATCTCCAAACCATGTTTGCTGAATGCTTTGAGCTGTGTTGTACAACATGCCCCTGAGCGCTTTGTGGATCATGTTGAAAATGTTGAATCGTAACATACTGTTTGTTTTTTATGGTTATAAATGATGGCGTAAAGATGGAGTGCTATGCCCGCTCTTAAAAGCAGTAGTTGAATGGATTGAGGATTTGAGGGGATGGGGTGGAATTGATTAATTTGATAATTAATCAATTTGGTGATTTGATGATGATGTGAGAATGTGGAAATGTGATAATTTGAAAATTATCTTTAAGCTTCTTTGTGTCTTCGTGGCAACAACTTCTTCATTCAGTATTCCTTGTTCCTTGTTCGATATTAAGAGGATGTGGAGATGTGGGAATATGAAAATGTGAAGATTTTAAGTGAGGGAGTTTATCTATGTGAACTATATATCTATGTGGTTCGGAAATTGGGTAATTGAGCAATTTGATAATAAGACGATTTCGTGATGAGGCTGCGGGAAAAGCCGGGCAGGATGCCGCGTATTTAATGTTGGAGCAGGGCTATATGGAGAGATTTTTGGGTTTAACAATAGTTTGCATATAATAAATATTGTATCTGAAGCGTTTTGAAGTCGAATATCCTGAACAAAAACCATTAAGTATGCCTCATCATTCTACCCAGCAGGAAGTATTGCTGATAACCGGTAGCGGTTTTGCGAGCAGGCAGTACGCCGAAAAAGACAATAACGAATACAACAACAACCTTTCGCAGCAGGAGCGTTTACGTGAAGCTTGCTGGAATGGTATGCTGAAAGATATGCTGCCCGAATTATTCCTCATGACCGGGCAGGAAACCAAACTTTTTTTATGGCAGATGCGGGAAGCCCATCATGTACTTGCCATGCAGATGGCTGAAGAACCCGTGGAAGTGGATTATTATAATTCAATCGATCCTTATTGTTTTATGCAGACGGTGGGGTGGAGTTGATAATTAGGCAATGTGAAAATTTGAAAATTAGCCAATTTGGTGATGGGATGAGAGAATATGAAAATGTGAAGATGTGGGAATGGGTGGTTTGATGATGGGGAAGAAAAAGTTGTAAGAAATCTAATCAGTAAAATAACAGATGTTTGATGACTAAATGGGTCTGCCGGAAGGTGGGCCTTTTTAATTTGGTAATTAGCCAATTTGATGATTTGGAAATGTGGAATTGTGATGATGTGAGAATGTGGAGATTGGGAAATAGCTTTTCTGTTTTCGGGTGAATTCGCTGTACTTAACCTCTTCATTCAACATTCCTTGTTCCTTGTTCGATATTCAGAGGATGTGAGATAATTTGATAATTAGCCAATTTGATGATTTGGAAATGTGGAATTGTGATGATGTGAGAATGTGGAGATTGGGAAATAGCTTTTCTGTTTTCGGGTGAATTCGCTGTACTTAACTTCCTCATTCAATATTCCTTGTTCCCTGTTCGATATTTAAAGGATGGCTGTGTCATTTTTGAATTTTTATTTTTTGTGACTTTTCCAAAACCAGGATTTTTGTGACGTCACCGGGTTTTGAATAGCATAAGGGGCGCCCCGCAAAGCCCGGGGTTGTGAACTTAAAAAACTGTAGCATTTCATTTATATCTTTCCGGTAATAAAGAGGGCAATGCAGGAACTCACCCCCGACTCCAGCTTTGAAGTAAAAGAAGCCATATTTATCGATGTACTGGCTGCCGGGTTCTTTTACCTGATGTTTTTTTCAGCCATCAGCTATGCCTGGCGAGATAAGATGATTTTTATCACACTGATCCCGGCGCTGCTTTTTACTGCAAGGATATTCATCAAATCGGTGCCGGTTAAGGTGAACAAGGATGGTATCTGGCTGGCCAGGGATTTTGTGTGCAACTGGCATGATTTCATTGCGGCACGCACTTACATGGCCGACCTGGAAGCCGGCGGCTGGAACGACCGCGAGTTCCTGGAAGTTGAATATTTTAAGGGAACCGAAGGCGATGCCTACAAAAGAACCATGAAGCTGGAAAGCACCCTCAACCGGTCGGCCGAAGAGATCATTTATGCGATTGAATATTTTCATGGGGAGTATAAGAAAGATGCAGGGTAAAATTCCTACTTTATAGCAAAGCCGCCTTTAAAGTACGTTGCGTTATAAAAAGCAATAGTGTACAAGTACACAACGTTCCGTGCAGGAGACGTTGTTGGGAAGAATTCAACTGAAAAAGGGCTACTCTTCAATTTTTATATTCAGGATAGGGAACTCACGTCTTATTGCTTCTCCCGCCCTTTTCATTTTCTTACAAGCCGGGTTTTTCAGGAATTCTGCATAGTTGAAACCATACCTCTTTTCCAATTCTTTAATAAGAGCGAGCTTTTTCTCGGTCAGTTCAAGCATTTGCTTTTCAAGCTCCAGTTGTTTTGTTTGTGGTAAAAAGGCTATTTCAATTTCCTCTTTCTTGAGTTCGAGCATTTTTATTTGCAACTCTGTGTTCTTAAGATTTCCCTCTATTTTGGTATGTTTTAAGTCAACCAATGAACGAACCAGACCAATTAAATCTCTAAAGAAACCAATAACTTCCACAAGAATACTTCCCTGTTGAATATTATCTACCAGCAAAGGCTTTGAACCAGCCTGGGATAGTTCCATTCCTGACAGCAAACCCATGAAACGACTTACCCTTTCCAGTCTCCATTCCTCAAGATGAGCGGTTATTGTGAGTTTCGAAAGCTTGTCTTTGCTGTTTTTCTCTGTATCGGAAGGCGGAGGCAGGTAAAACCCTGTATTTCTTCGGAACTCCTCAGGTATTTTACCAAACTCAGACATGATATTACCTAAGGTTCTGTAATCGGAACTACTGTGTGCATCCTTTGCCAGCCGGATGAATAAATTCCTTACACTATCAATCAATACAACATCTGGCCTGTAATTGAGTTTATTTAAATGTGTAAGAACAACAGCCAGCTCTGGTAAATGATTGGGATGATTGAGGGCTGTAAGATTTTGTGCCTGGCCACGATAAAAACTTAGCGGGTCAGTTTTTAAATTATTCCAACGTTTAAATAAGGTTGGTAAACTCATATTCACAAACCGAGAAGCCCTGAAATCACATAACATGGGAACTCCTGTAATTGAAAAATCATGGCTAACCGTATCGAAATAGCAAGCTGTAAATTCAGAATCGTACAACGAGGTTTTAGAAAATGAAACATCTAAAAACTGGCAATCAGTAAACCGGGCCTGGGCAAATGATACCTGTACAAAATTTGCACTCAGAAACTTCACCTGACCGAAAATGCCTGTTTCAGAAAAAAAGCCCCCGGTAATATTGCAGGCATCAACCGTACTGTTTATGATAGCCGTATCATCGCCCACAAAACACTGGTTTAACTGCCAGTCTTCAAACAGACAATTCTCAAATATTGTTTCGTGAAGCGTGATGTCTGTACAATCCCATTGATAAAAACTGCAACCAACAAATTTGCAACTGGTTAAAACAGTGTTCGAAAAAATACAGGCTTTAAATGTACAGTCTGTAAATACAACATCCATAAATTCAGCATCCTGGATGGTTGCTGAAACAAAATGTTTGTTGTTGAATTTTATTTTCCTTATTTCAACTTCATCAAGATAGATAGATTTGAAATTTGTAAGCCTTGAATGTTTTAACTTCTTGATAATATCTCTGTTGGAACTATGCTTTCCACAGAATTTACTGAAAGAGATAGCCTCTTTATTGCATCCCTTCTTGGTACATTTTTTTGGAGCCATGTGTAAAACCTTGTTTTAGCCCTGGGTAGCGAATGTTATTGACTTATTTTCCCGAAACAACTTTTCTTCTTTTTTGTTTTCACCCCACACTTTTGCAATCCTGTCTTTTATCTTTTGCTCAAAAATTTCTATTAATTGTTTATTGGCATTTACCAGCGCCTGCTCTTTTTCTATTTGGGAAACGATTTGGTGTTGGATTGAGATTGGAGGAAGGGGAATTGTTAATGCTCGTACATAATCTCTATTTACACCTTTTACTGTAATACCATTACCATCTCTTTCAATTTTATCTGAGAGGGATAGTAAATAATAGTAAGCGAAAAATTTATTTATTTTTTCAGAAGTGAATTTTAAAGCAGTCAAATCTTGGTTGATAGCAGTTGGCCTACTGGTAAAAGCTAATTTTCCTAACGAAACCCTTGTCACTAAAATCAACGTTTCTTTTTCAATTAAGTTAGAAGAAGAATTTTCTAAACCCTCCGATGTAATTTTTCTGATTGAGTTTGGTAGATACATTGAGTTACTGGTAAAGTCTGAACATGAAACCCAGTCAATATCACCATTACCCCAATACTCCTCAACTTGTCTTGACGGAGTTCCTCCTCCTATTAAGTCTGCAACCTCCCCTAACTCCACCATTTCCCAATTCGGGTTAATATCAATCTTTGGTTTATAGTTTTCCACTACTGCTTTTGCTCCATCTATTATTTTTTGCCAGCCTTCTATTTCGGCTACTATTTCTTGCTGGATGGATAAGGGAGGGAGGGGGATTTTTATTTTTTCAAGATTTCCCTTTGTTATATGGACAAGCCCAACTCCTCCATGCAAGTTTTGCTCAACTTCTTCTACAACCTGATTCAATACATAATACATGTATTGTTTTATAGCCTTTTTCTTATCAAAATGTACATTAAAAATATGCTGATTTAAAATTGCTCTGCCACCATACCAAATGTGTGCGCCAAATGAAGTACCCCTTGAACCAGACCATGAGAATAATAAATCTTCTGGTTCAACAATAAACTTCTTATCTATTTCACCAGAGTAATAATTAAACTCAGCTTCCTTATTATTAAGATTCTGAATTCTGATAATCGGCAAACCACCTTTTTCTTTTGGTTCCCAATCAGAAGGTTTGAATGCAGTTCCATTTACTAGATTGCAAACACTGCCTATTTCATGCAAATCATAAATAGACTCTCGTTGAATATTATTCTTATATCTCTCCCCACTCAAATTGTAATCTCCATTCTTTCCAAGTTCACTTTTAGGAACAGCATGGGCCAGTTTACTTTCACTAAAACGTCCTTCTTTAAATTGCTGCAACTGCTCAATCGCTTCTTCTAACTGGCTTCCTTTTACCGGTGTACGCTGTGCACCCAAACCATAACCATCATTCTCTATTTTTACAAACAGTATTTCATTACTTGCTTTTGCAAATGCCGCATCCATTAATAAAATACTTGTTTTTACACCACTGTACGGGTTAAACACACCGGCGGGCAAACTCACCACGGCATACAGGTAATTTTCCACCAGCATTTTCCTTAATTCTTTATACGCCGTGCCGCTCTGGAATATCACGCCTTCGGGTACAATAATGCCGGCCCTGCCTTTGGGGTTAAGGTGTTCGGCTATATAATCCACAAACAATACTTCGCTTCGGTTACTGCTGATGCTGAATTTTTTGTGCGGCCTTATACCGCCTTTGGGGCTCATAAAGGGCGGGTTGGCCAGCACCACATCAAAGCTTTCATCCCAGCGCTCTTCACTACTCAGGGTATCGTATTCATAAATATGAGGGTCGTTAAAACCATGCAGGTATAAATTCACCATGCTCAGCCGCACCATATCTGGGGAAATATCGTAGCCGGTAAAATTCTGTATCAGCTTTTTGCGTTCATCGGGTGTAAGGCCTTTTTTGTTTTGGCCATTTATATGTTTAAAGGCAGAAATTAAAAACCCGGCAGTACCACACGCTGGATCAAGTATCTTATCTTTTTTTCCGGGGTTTACAATAGCCACCAAAAAATCAATGATATGCCTGGGTGTTCTAAACTGCCCTGCATCTCCCTGGCTGCCCATTACACTCAGCAGGTCTTCAAAAGCATCGCCCAGCTTTTCACTGTGTGTGTATTCAAATTCGCCAATGGATTTTAAAAACAGTTTCAGAGTTTCTGAGTCACGGTAAGGTAAAAAAGAATTTTTAAAAATATCTCGGAACAATTGCGTAATGTT
>JAFDXA010000054.1 GCA_018268185.1 Bacteroidota bacterium | reverse complement strand
TTAGAGACAAAAGCAACAGACCAAATGCAATTGCGTACAACTAAACTGAAGGGTTTAAACAGCGGCGACAGCTAACGTTCGAGCATTGACGCAAGCTGGGAATTGTTGTTGTGTCAGCCTGATTGAAAATGCTTATTAAAGATGAGGATTTTTAACTAAACCACAAAGCCAGCCGGCAGCACTGGGAGCGTAGTTAAAACTGCCGGCGGATTGTTGTTCTGTCAAGCCGATTTACTGAAGATTGGTAGTGATTTGTTGTTGATTTCACTTCCGTCCGCCCAGTTTGCGTTCAATGCTGTTGTTGGCAGACGTGTTTTGAACTTTATTTTTTCTTAGCAGCTTTCAATTGCTTAATATCAGCTAAATCTTTTGGACGGGAGTTTACCGCTTTGTCTTGGAGTAATTCGTTGATACCAATAAAAGGCATATCAATTCCCTTTATTGTTGTGATTTCTCTTTTGTTGAAAACTGATCTAAATGTACTTGCGCCTTTCAATTTTGGTAAGAAGTCTAGTGTGAATTTCTCCAGATCAAATCTGAAATATGATTTTAGAGGATTGGGCGATTCTTCTTCCATAAAAAGCTTTATATCTTGCCCAAGTTCAGCCAACGCTTTTAAAAGTCTAAAGTAGTTGCTATAAGTAGGGTTATACCAGATGTCAAGATCAAATTTTTCTGTAGGGGCGCCACTGGGAGTTTGAGACCATCTAAAGTAACCATGGAAGGCTACTGCGGTACCGCCAACAATTAAATATTGAACATCGTTTTTATTAAGGATTTTACATACTTGGAGTATTTCGTCTGTTAAGTTTTTCTCCATTTACGTTCAAGCTTTTTTGGTTTTAAGCTTCTTCTTACTTAATAACTGAAGGAAAGAAGTTACTTCTGTTACAGCCGTTTTATTTTGAGCGGCTGTCTTTTTGGCTGCTGTTGAAGAAGGATTTTTTAGCCTTTTAAAAGTAGTATGTTTTGTCAAAGTTGCCATATTAGTAAAAATAAGTTTTTTTCATTAGCCTTCAAAATATTGAAGCCTACGAAAGCATGGCTGCCAACGTCCAGGGCTTGGCGTTGTTGGGAGATTTGAAAATCGTCCAGCCCGGTGCCGCTGCCCAATAGAATTACCGAGGATGAAGATAACAACTAAAAGTCAAATAGATATTCGTCAGCCGGAACTGAAGATGCCATGTTGCTGAAGATGATGTTACAAGGTCATGCCCCAATAACGCCAAACCCCCTGTTGTACGTTCGCCCTTCGTCTTACAATGTCAAACTGCTTACTGTGTCTAATGAAGCAGGGTGTGTCCCGGAAGCGTAGGAACAAGGCAGGCTCTTTTGCAAGGTTAGCTTTTGTGTGTCGGTTTAGTGTGCCTTGCAAAAGTGCCTGACTTGGTGCGTTGGCTATTTCACAATTAGTCTGCTTGTGATTTTCTTTAATGCTTTGTCAATCTTCTTTATAGTATTTAGTTCACACTCCCAAACTGTAATTACTTTCCAACCTTCTTTTTTTAATCGCTTTAATACATCTTTGTCACGGTGAATGTTACTTTCAATTTTTGAATTCCAGAATTTAATGTTTGAAGTAGGTCTTGTGGCTTTTTTGCAATGATGTCCATGCCAAAAGCAGCCGTGAATTAAAATAACTGTTTGATGCTTCGGTAATACAATATCAGGTTTACCGGGTAGGCTTTTTACATTTTTCCGATAACGAAAGCCAAGAGCGAATAATCTTTTTCTAACTGAAATTTCCGGTTTTGTTTCTTTACCTGAAATTGAAGCCATTATTTGGCTGCGTTTCTTTTTTGTAAAAATGTCTGCCACGATATTTAGAAATCTTTAAACTCAATACCACGATTGGTACCAATTTGAAGTTGCAATTTGATTGTGTCTTTTCTTTAAATTGCAATCCGAACAAAGAAGTTGAAGATTGCTCACATCATTCAAACCGCCTTGAGCCAACGGCACAATATGGTCGTAATGCCTAGCACTCTCGGTATTCAAAAGCCCAGATAAATCTTTAAAGCAAAGACAACATTTTCCTCTGTCACGGAAGAAAACTGCTCGTTTTGCCCACTCAGGAATTCTAACTCTTTTTAGAAATCCCTTTTCATTGAAAAGCTCTTTGGTCTCATAATCTTGAATTTCACTGACATCAACTTCTTTGATGTAATCTGCAACAATATCGTTGAACTGTAATAATGCTTTCCTGTTATTAAACAACAAATAGAAAACCTCATTTCCTATTCTCTCATAAAGTTCTTCAAGCGTTCCGGTCAATCTCAATTCATCATGATACTTTTCTACATCTTCATAAGTGATTTTCTTTTTATCACTAATGAAATCCCGAAATGAATAATCGTCACTCATTCCGTATTCCTCCAAAACAGAATCTGCATACAATCCGTTCTTGAAATATTTCTGGTCGTTTTCATTCATGTCATCTTCAAAAAAATCGCCTATGATATGCTGAATGAAAGAATGAAGTGCACTTCGTTTTTCAAATGGTTTCGCCAAGTAGAGAACGGTTTCTTCTTCTGAAAAAAAATTGCTTATAAAACCAATCGTTTCAATATCCCTTGTGAGAATGTTACTTACAATGTTGGCATAGTAGTAAGTATTGAAATACTTATTCTCAAAGAAGGAGCTCATTGCGGACTATTTTAAATGCTCATGAATATGGTTCTTGATATTTTCAGATTGAATAAAGCTGAAATTAGGAGGCAGAGCATTTCCAATCATTAAAGCAATATTAGCTCTCGGCGCATCAGCAGGAAATTTGTAGTCAATCGGAAAGGATTGAAGTAATGCTGCTTCCCTTGCAGAAATATTCCGGTTTTGTTCGGGGTGTAAGAATCTCCCCTTTGAAGGATTCAAACAACCTCCTGTAATTGTTGTTGAATAATCATCCCAACGCAATCTGCCGTATACATCATTGAAGCCGATATTCTCAGCTTGATGGCATTTGAGCAAATATTCTTTTGGTAAATCTTTTCTGCTCCCTCCATTCTTTGGTGTCAATTCAATTCGTTTCTGAACTTCGGGAGTATGAACAGGAAAAATTTTATGAATCGGGTCGTTAGAGTTTTCAGGTAAAGGCAAATTGCCTATTACTTGTCTTACAGTTTTCTTTTCTTCAATCGGTTTTGCAACTTCAATTTTTCCAAGCCGTGAACCGACAAGCACTAGCCGCTCTCTACTTTGAGGAACACCGTAGTTTTTCACATTAACTATTTTCCAATCCACTTCATAATCCAACGATTTGAATATTTTTATGGCATTTTTAAAGAGATAATACTCAGCAAGACCCGGAACATTTTCCATCATTATTGTATAGGGTTTTAATGCCTTTACGAAACGAACATATTCCATTATTAAACTATTTCGTTTGTCGTTAACGGACCTTTTTTTGTTCAATCTCCTAATAGAAGAAAAGCCCTGACAAGGCGGACATCCTGCAAGTAAATGAATTGGATTTCCATTTAAACTGCGTTTGATTTCTGCAATAGTAACCTCACGAATGTCTTTTGTAATTACAGTAGTTAGGGGATGATTTAACTTATATGCCTTTGATGCGATTTCGTCAATCTCAAAAGCAACTTGCGTTTTGAAGTCTGCTTGGTGCATGCCCTCGCTAAGTCCACCCACGCCACTGAATATGTCAATTGAGTATAGTTGCATGATAAATTATAATTCAATTAGTATTACATTTTGATAGCCGACATCTCGTATGTATTGGATTGCCATTTGCTTTTTTTCTTCTGTTTCAGGTCTCCCGTATCTATCGGATTTGAAATTCACATAGATGTTTCCGTCCTCACAGAAATACATTTCGCCTCCTATGTATGCTTGACTGCAAGCGGTAATATTTGTATGGCATACGAAAGGCTTTCCGATAGATGAACGAAGAGTATTTCTTGTCCCTTCCCAAATAATTTTGATGCTCACGGAATCAATTACAAAAAGGAAACATTTTGGACGATGGCTGCCTCCTCTTAGAATTCCATATTCATTCAATTCAGCAATCGTTATTTGCGTAAACTGAATTGGCGGATTATTCTCAATGCCGTCATGAATGAATTGTAGAAACTCATCATTATGTCCTTCACCTTCCTTTAAATCGTTCTCTATTGTTTTATCAGGGCTTCTATCAAAAGGATTGATAAGTGGTTGTAAAATGGCAATATGTGTATTGTTCAATGCAGGCATAAGAGTCAGATTATTGCTGTTCCTTTCTCCAATGCTTCTTCAAGTTTGTAGATTGAATAATGCTTGGCAACAAATGAATAAGAGAGTTCTTTAAGCGGTTTTAATTTCTCAACCAAAGTTTTTTCATCGGGACTTATCAGTAATCCTTTTTCCTCACTGAAATACAAATAACCTTTGGAATCGTTGAGTAAATTTTCAATTGTATCTTCATTGAGAGAGAATTGAAGTTTCTTAAATTCTTCAAGTAAATACATTTTACCTAAAATTCTTTCTAGATAAAGAATGTCAGATGCTTTTTTCAAATAATAGTTTGAAGTGAATTCAACATCAAAGCCCTGAATTTTTAATTTACCACTGTCAGATACTTTCCCTAAAATGAATTGAAGGATGAATTCTTCGGATGAAAAAATTGAATGAGTTGAACTGCCTTTCAGAAACAGCTGAAATCTGTGTGCATACTCATCAAATATTTTTTTGTTCAGGAAAGGGGGAAGTTCATCTCTAACTTTTGAATAGATGAAGACAAAGGCGTCGGTATTTGAAAGAATATCTAAAAGCCAACCCTGGGATTCAGTTGGATTAGGCATCCCGTATTCCCAATCATAAATTAAAACATCGGGCTTAAATCCGCTTTCAATATCATTCAAGCATTGTGTTGGTTTTGTGTAACCAGTCAGTTTGATATGATTGTCTTTGCTTGCTTGGCTTGTTACGATATCCTTAATAAGCTGTTGTAAAGGCTGAAGACCTTTCCAAGTTTGAGTTATAGCAAGGTGATAAAGGTTTTCAGAATTGATTGCCACATCATAAATGGAAGAAGCGGTGAACTCCGGAATTTTCGGAAATTCATCATCTATAAGAAAAATATTGATTGGGTTATTGCTCATCATCTTTGAAAATTACTTTTGAAAAGTCAAGCAGAAATTGAGCTCCTGACAATCCCTTTATTTTATCTCTGTCCTTTGCCAAATAGATGTCTCCTCTCTTTTTCATGAGGTTCATGTAATGCTTGCACACATAAAGTCCAAGTCCGCTAGGCGGAAACTTCAAACTATATCCCGGCTGAAATAAGTAGGGCATTATTGAATCGTGAATTCCTTCGCCATTATCAGCAACTATTATTGAACGGTCATTGGCATCAATTCTCAATCTGATTTTCCTGTCTGTTATTTCGGGTTTATCCATCCAGTAACAAGAATTGTCAAGAAGGTTTGTGAGAATCTGATTTAATGCACCATATCTTGCTGTTATTTCAAAATCCTGGTCGTGGTTGTAATCAAAATCAATATCCAATGCTTTGAATCTTCTTTTGAAAACTGAGTGTACATAACTTATGGATTTTGAAACTTTAAATTGTATTGGGTCTTCGTTTCGCAGCGCCCGCAAAGGACTTAGCCGTAAAATTTCGGATTCCAATGCCTGTGCTGTGTCTTTTAAATCTTCAAGTTTAGCTTTGTCCGCTTCCAGTTTCCCGCTTTGTAGAACTTCAAGGACACCGAAATAAAAATTGGAAGTCGTTTTGCTAATTTCGTGAAGTGCAACAGCTATTCCCAAACCGAATCCAGCTTGTTCTGTAAGCATATCCTGAACATCTTGAATTTGTTTTAAGTTGTCTTCAAGATTGTTGAGTGATTTTGACAGCTCAACAAGTTTGCCTTTTCGTTCACTGATGTCGCCAAGCTCTTTTATGTCTTCAAAAAGTTTGTAACGGTCTAACGCAATGTCGTAGTTAGCGTTTATATTAGAAATAATTTTTGCAGATTGTTTTGGAAAACCTTTAAGTGCTCTCGGTTCTCTCACCAAATCACCAGTGAGTTGATTATATTCATCCCTTTTACCGATATAATCTTTCTCTACAAAATATGTAATCGCTTTTACAAGTTCAGTCAAATCACTAAAGGCACGGTTCTTAATCATGCCTTCTCTGTTAGTCTTATCAATTAGGTCAATATTTGTGCTCTGGTCAATTTCTATATTACCTAGCATGTGGTAATAAGACATTCTATAGTTTTGTTTGAGTTGCCTTTGTCTAAGTCCTAACCAATCTGCTTCGGTTCCAACTTCTGCCGATAAAACATTAATTCCATCCCGATAAATTGGAATACCACCATAATCCTCCAAATACTTTTTGAACTGCCTTTCATCCTCTGAATTTCCAAGCCATGGTTTATCTCTATACCAAATATCTATGTGTATGTAAAAAGGACCACAAGCTGGCTTCCGCCAAAGCTTTCTTTGATTTTCTATTTTAAACCATAAATTTTTCTCAACAGTTTTTAAATCAAGTTTTTGGTTTTTGTGTTTGAAATTTGCTAATGGAACATCATAAGGTGGTTCAAAACTGTAATCGTATTCAAAGTTGCCCCACTCATCAACCAACCCTGAAATTGAGAACACAGGGTCAAACGCCTTGTATTTAATTTCTTCGTCCAAATCTTTCACTTGCGGACAAGTGAAAGAAGCTAAAAATGGTTTTGTCTTGGAGTTTGGATTTGGGTTCGGTGAATTGAGTTTTAGAATTACCTGATTTATTGCCTTAATTTCGGGGACACTCAATTCAAAACCTTCTCTGCCGCCAAAAATTATCAGCTGGGTTCCGCTATTACGTTCCCCATAATCTCTTGAAGGAGCTTGCCTCGTCAGCGTAACTTTTACTTCATCTAAGTCTTTATGTGAGCCATCAAGAAAATTAAAATCATCCCAATTTATTTTTAGCACATACTCGTAATCATTCTCAACAATTTTTGTTTTAATGATTAGATTTTTTCCAAGCCGGTGGCTTGCAAATCTTCCAACTCCTTTTTCTCCTAATGGAATTCTTCCTTTATTTTCTTCTTTTATTACTTTAAGATATTTCTCAAAAGTTTCAAGATTGTTTTCTCTAATTGCTTTTTCCCTTTCACGTTTCAAACTTTCTTTTACACTTGTTTTCAGTGTTGAGGCAGGTCGTAGCCAACCTAATTCAATTTGCTGCCTGGTCATTCCACTCCCGTCATCTTCCACAACAATTACAGGCCCTTCATACTCATTGAAATGATAAATTGTATCAGATATTTCATCAAGGTTTGGAACATTTTCAATTCTAACATTACAATATGATGCTCCGGCGTCAATAGCATTTTTAACCAACTCCAAAATACCAACTCGTTCAGAAGCGATAAGCTGTTCACCTAAAACCTGAACAAGGTGTGCATCGGCTTTAAAGTTGAGTTGTATTCCTCCGTCAAGACATAACTCGTCTAAGAACTTCGAGTTTATTTTTCTTACGGCATTGTTGTAATTGTAGAACTCTGTATTGTAAAGTTTTTCAAGAATTTCTCCATTCTCATTCTTGAACGAAACAGGTTTAGAGAAAAATTTGAAGTCGGAAATTTCTACAAAATAGTGGTTAGGTGTTTTCCTATCAACGAATGGCGGCTTGGTTATTTTGCCGTAGCCGTAAAAAACTCCTTCGCCTTTTTTGTCCGGTTCGTAGTAAACAACTTCAATCGGCAGTGTTGAAAATTGATTCAAGTAATTTTTTTTGTCTGTCGCTGGAAAATGGTAATACTTTCCAATGAAGTCATTATAATCACTGTCGTGTCTGTATTGGGTTAATATAAGGCAGTTCCTTTCTTTCATCATTTGCTATTGTTTTTGGTTGATGAAAGCAAATCCCGAATATCCACATTCAAGAGTTTGGCAATGTCAGAAAGTGTGTCAACCGGTGGCTGCATATTGTTAGTGCACCAACGGGAAACGGTTGATTCATTCATACCAAGTTTTCCCGCTAACCATTTGCTGGTCTTGTTTTGCTCAACAAGGACTACTTTGATTCTGTTAGTTGCTTTGCCTGCCATTTAGTTTGCGTATTATGCAAATTTATTGACTTATTTCGAAAGTAAGTAATGCTTTTTAGTGCTATGTGTGTGCTTGCTCATAATTGTCCTTCAGTTGAAGAAGTTGTTCAATGGTTCAGTGATATTCGTCCGCCGGGGTGGGTGGGCAGTGCGTTGGCATTTTTAGCTCTTTGCAAGGTTGGCTTTTTGTGTCCGGGTTCTGTGTGCCTTGCAATGTGCTAAAAATTGTGTGGGGTCGGGTGGCAAGTCATAGGTGCTTGTATATGTGCAGGATGTTGAATAGGGTGACGTACAACGTACGAGCATTGACGCAAGCTGGGATTTTTGCGTTGTCCGCCTGGTGAAAATGCCCTTTTAAAGGTAGGATTTTTAACTAAACCACAAAGCGAGCCGGCAGCACTGGGAGCGTAGCCAAAACTGCCGGCGGATGGTTAATCTGTCAAGCCGATTTAACAAAGATTAGTAATGAGTTGAAGTTGAGATTACTTCTGTCTGCCCAGTTTGCGATCAATGCTGTTGTTGTGCGTAGTTTTTTAGATGATTACCTTTTCTATCCATTTTATACAATCTTCTGTATCTATGATTGACCAAGAATGAGGATGTCTTGTTCCATCAAGTCTATATCCTTTGCCAATTGAAGAATTGAACTCCGCATTCTTATTGCCTTTTAAATTTAAGAAATTTATAAATGCTGTTTGGTCGGATGCATTTATATGGTAAAAGTCTCTGTTTCTATTTTTTAAGTGCCAATTTATGTCTGGGTCGCAGTATATTTTGGTTGGAATGGTTATCAAATATTTTGCATTTCCACCATCGCTTTCTGTTCTTGAATAGGGTGAATGTTTGATATAAACTTGTGAGCTTGTTTCAGGTGAACCGCCATATATATCAGTAAAATCAGCCACCAACATTTTACCTTCTGCTAATGCATTAAGTTGTCCACTGTTTAATTTAGTACTGTCGGGTTGATATAAGTTTATTTCATCTAATGCTCTTTTGTACAGTCCCATTTCATCAACTGGAGGGTCAACGCCAATAACTGCAATTGGCGTAATGCTTGTTCTATAATTTTTGTCTTGTGACAATTCAGTGTAACGCAAAGCATTCATTCCGCCCAATGAAAGTCCACATAAAATAAATTTGTCTTTGGGTGCTTTAAATTTATCTGATAATTCAGAGAAAGTTTTATTTATAAATTCAAGTGTAAATTTGTCAAGGCTTAAACTTCTATTAAAATTTGTTGAAATCACAACTGTCATTATTCCTTTGTCAAAGCACTTTTGAATTAAGTTTTTATTGCAGCTAATTACACTTTCGCAACTTTCAAATGAAGACGGAAACAATATGAGTACGGCTTTGACTTTTTTAGGTGTCAATGTGTAATAAAAAAGTGAATTATTTTCTCCGTCTCCTTGGTAAATATTTGAAGTGTCAACAACACTACTTGAATTTTTTGTTAGTAGATTTAAATAAGGTTGTTCTAAATTCAACAAATTTCCATTTACAAAATTTCCTTTTAGCTTTCTACCATCGGTGAAATTTATTTCACCTTGTCCATTTAGCACTCCATTCTTAAAATTCCCAATTTGTTTTTGACCAAAATTAAAGTATTCTGCGGTTCCTTGCCCATTTAGTAAACCATCTACAAAATTACCTTGTAAAATTCCGTAATCATTAATTACATATTTTCCCTTTCCGCTTGGGTTTCCTTTTTTCATTCCACCAACGTAAGTTGCAACAATTTTTTTATCTTGAAACCAGGTTAAAGTGCCGTTCCCTTCAGCAAAATTGTCCATACAAGTACCTTTCCAAGTTATACTGTCATTTGGCGAATAATTATCACTCCATACTTGACAGCCTGTTTTCTTGTCTTGTATGAATTGTCCATTACTTTGAGCAATGGTGTTTGTCATAAGTAATGTTAAAAGGCATAAAAATAATAGTTTCATTTTGTCTGTTATAGTTGAGTGTCACTCTAAAATTACGCACAACGTACGAGCATTGACGCAAGCTGGGAATAGTTGCGCTGTCCGCCCGGTTGCGAATGCTTATTAAAGGTGAGAAATTTTAACTAAACCACAAAGCCAGCCGGCAGCACTGGGAGCGTAGCTAAAAACTGCCGGCGGTAAGATCACTCGTCAAGCCGTTTTACTGAAGATGAGTTGCGCCTAACTGCCGATTGCTTGATTGTCCGCCCAGTTTGCGTTCAATGCTGTTGTT
>JAFDXA010000053.1 GCA_018268185.1 Bacteroidota bacterium | reverse complement strand
CTCGAACTGGAAACGCCTGTTCCAAAAGAATTCAGGGCGCTGATGCAACAGCTAAAAAAGAATACTTAGTTCTCCCTTTTATTCAAGAAATCTTTTTTGATCTGAAGAAATAAAAACCCCGGAAGACCGGGGCAAATATGATCAGTACTCAAGAAGCTATTTATTCCAGGTTCGGTTGAGGTGTATAACGCAGGTAAGGTTTAACAACATTCACTCCTTTAGGAAACCTTTTAACAGCATCTTCTGTACTTACGGCGGTAGTTACTATCACATCTTCTCCCTGCTTCCAGTCGGCCGGCGTTGCCACGCTGTAGTTTGATGTAAGCTGTAAAGAATCTATCACCCTCAATACCTCGTTGAAATTTCTTCCTGTGCTGGCGGGGTATGTAATGAAGAGCTTTAATTTTTTATCCGGCCCGATGATAAACAATGAACGAACAGTGAAAGTTTCCGATGCATTCGGATGGATCATATCATACAAACCGGCAACCTTTTTATCCTCGTCGGCAATAATCGGGAAGTCAACACTGCAGTGCTGTGTTTCATTGATATCATTACGCCAGCCAAGATGTTTTTCCAAAGGATCAACACTTACAGCAAGTACTTTTACATTACGCTTTTCAAATTCATGCTTGAGCAGGGCTGTTCTACCGAGTTCTGTGGTACATACGGGTGTATAATCAGCAGGGTGAGAAAATAAAACACCCCAGGAATTACCCAGGTATTCATAAAAATTGATCTCCCCTTCTGTTGTGATCGCATTGAAATCAGGAACAGTATCTCCTAAACGTAAACTCATAACTTTAAATTTATCTGTGAGTAGCAAAGATAATTACTCTACTAATTTAATAGACTAATAATCTTATCATTTTTCCGCTATTTTTGAAACCTGCAATGCTTTCAAAAAAAACACAATACGCATTAAAAGCCCTGGGCATGCTGGCGGGTTCATACGGCAACGGCCCGGTACTGATCTCTGCGATCGCTGAAGGAAAAAACATACCGATTAAATTCCTGGAAATCATCCTGCTTGATCTGAAGAGAGTTGGCATCCTGGATAGTAAAAAAGGGAAAGGCGGTGGGTATTACCTGTTGCAACATCCAAAAAAGACCAACCTGGCAACTGTTATCAGGCAGATCGGCGGCCCTATTGCACTGATACCCTGCGTAAGCCTGAATTTTTACGAGAAATGCGAAGACTGTGATGAAGCCACCTGTGGCGTTAACAAGGTAATGGCACAAACAAGGGATGCCACATTAAAGATCCTGGAAAAAAGAACTCTTGCCGACCTTATTGATGGATAGAACAAGCCCGCTAACTTTATGCCGTGAAGGAACAACAACGCATCATTGCTCATTTTGATCTTGATTCATTCTTTGTTTCAGTAGAAGTACTGAACGATCCTTCATTGAAAGGAAAACCTGTTATTGTAGGCGGGCGTGAACGTGGTGTGGTAGCAGCCTGTAGTTATGAAGCAAGAAAATTCGGGATTCATTCTGCCATGCCTTCTTCCAAAGCAAAACAGCTTTGTCCGAATGCCATATTCATCAGAGGCAATTACAGTGATTACAGCCGGTATTCCAGGTGGGTTACACAGATCATTGCCAATAAAGCCCCTTTGTTTGAAAAGGCTTCAGTGGATGAATTCTATCTTGACCTGACAGGCATGAACAAATTTTTTGATCCCTTGCAATGGACAATTGATTTGAGGCAGGAGATCATCAGTGAAACCGGGCTTCCGATATCATTCGGACTTGCATCCAACAAGATGATGGCCAAGATGGCTACCAACAGGGCTAAACCCAATGGTTTTTTGCAGGTTCCATTCGGAAAAGAAAAAGAATTCCTGGCCCCGTTGCCGGCCGATGAAATTCCCGGTGTTGGCGAACATACTTTCCAGGTACTAAAAGCCATGGGAATTCAAACCATCAAACAGGTGTATGATGCAGGCATGGAAGCCCTGGAAGAACGCCTGGGAAAATGGGGTGTTGATCTGTGGTATAAAAGCCAGGGGATTCATCACGGGGAAGTATCGCCTTACCATGAAGCAAAATCCATTTCATCAGAAAACACATTTGAGGAAAATAAAACCGACATGACCTTTATCAAACAGGAACTGGTAAGGTTAACTGAAAAGATATGTTTTGAATTGAGGCGTGATGAAAAAGTTGCGGGCTGTGTGGCCGTAAAGATCCGCTACCCCGATTTTGAAACTACTTCAAGGCAAACAACCATTCCTTATACCAGTGCCGATGATGAGATCATCCCGGTTGTATATGGGCTATTCCAGAAACTCTACAAGAAGGGGCAACCGATCAGGCTGTTAGGGGTAAGGCTTAGTGAACTTACGAACGATTCTGTTCAAACCAACCTCTTTAACGATCTCGAAAAGAAAACAGACCTGTACAAAGCGATCGACAATGTAAAAAACCGGTTCGGTAAAAGTTCTGTAAAGCGTGCTTCTTCCGGTTGAGTAACTAACTGCAGTAGTTGTGAAAAAAGTCATAACATTTTTGCCAACGGGCAGCATTGAAACCCCAATGGCGGT
>JAFDXA010000052.1 GCA_018268185.1 Bacteroidota bacterium | reverse complement strand
ATGGTATGTTCCTTATCTCCCGGGTTGATCCTTTCCGGTGAATAACCGATCTTATAATCTGTTACCATTTTCAGACCTGATAATTCTTCCATGATGGGAACACAGTCTTCTTCTGTACAACCGGGGTATACTGTGCTTTCGAAAACAACATAATCACCTTTTTTAAGCACTTTACCAATGGTTTCGCTGGCTCGCTGAACAGGAACCAGGTCTGGCACATTGTGCTCATCTACCGGTGTAGGAACCGCAACAATATAAAAGTTTGCTTTACGGAGTACGTCGAGGTCGTTGGTGAATTCGATATCGCAGTTCTCGAAATGAGATGATTCCAGTTCTTTGCTGGGATCGATGCCATTTCTCATCATGGCAACACGTTCTGCATTGATATCAAAGCCTATCACTTTGATCTTTTTGGCAAACTCCAATGCAATCGGTAATCCTACATATCCTAAACCGATCACGGCAAGTGTTTTCTTTTTTTCCAATAAGTCCTGGTACATTGCTCTGTTATTATATTGTGTTTTGGTTATTATATTAAGCCTGGCCTTTTCTGCTCTGGAATTCCTTGGGCATTTTGTTCAGTTCTTCTTTCGGAAGGCTTTTGAAGTATTCATAAGTGATCTTCAATCCTTCAGCCCTGCTCACCATCGGTTGCCAGTTGAGTATTTCCCTTGCTTTTGAAATATCAGGCTGGCGTTGTTTGGGATCATCTACCGGCAAAGGCTTGTAAATGATCTTCTGGCTGGTGCCGGTGAGTTTGATGATCTCTTCTGCAAAGTCTTTCAAAGAGATCTCATCGGGGTTGCCGATGTTCACCGGCAGATGATAATCGCTCATCAGCAGCCTGTAAATACCTTCCACCAGGTCATCCACATAGCAGAAACTCCGGGTCTGGCTTCCATCGCCGAATACAGTCAGATCTTCTCCCCTGAGCGCCTGGCCAATAAAAGCAGGCAGGGCCCGTCCGTCATTCAGCCTCATCCGAGGGCCAAATGTATTAAATATGCGTACAATCCGGGTTTCGAGGTTATGAAACGTATGATAGGCCATTGTAATTGCCTCCTGGAATCTTTTTGCCTCATCGTACACCCCCCTCGGGCCTACGGGGTTCACATTTCCCCAGTAAGATTCGTTCTGTGGATGAACCAGTGGGTCGCCATAAACTTCGCTGGTGCTGGCCACCAGGATCCGGGCTTTTTTGGCCAGGGCAAGCCCCAGGCAATTGTGGGTTCCCAGTGATCCTACTTTCAGTGTTTGAATGGGGATTTTTAAATAATCGATCGGACTGGCCGGGGAAGCAAAGTGCAGGATATAATCCAACTCGCCGGGAATGTGGATGAATTTTGAAACATCATGGTGATAAAATTCAAAATGCTTCAGTTTAAACAGGTGTTCTATATTCTTCAGGTCGCCGGTAATGAGATTATCCATACCGATCACATCATACCCTTCTTTGATGAACCTGTCGCAAAGATGGGAACCTAAAAATCCGGCTGCACCTGTAATTAAAACTCTTTTGTTTGCCACTTTTATTCTATTAAAATATTTACAGGCTGGTATTCCTGATCGCTCTGCGTCCTACACTTTCATAATGAAAACAATAGGCTTCCATTTGTGAAAGATCGAAAAGATTGCGGCCATCGAATATAATCCTGGCTTTTAATTTTGAAATGATCTTGTCGAAATCTGGCGTACGGAACTCATTCCATTCTGTTGCAATGATGAGCGCATCGGCTCCTTCCAGTGTATCGTACTGGTTTTCAGTAAAACTGATCTTATCGCCCAGCTGATCTTTTACATTCTTCATCGCTTCCGGATCGAAAGCGCTTATGGTAGCGCCTGCTTTCAGCAATGCATCTATCATATACAATGCAGGAGCTTCCCTGATATCATCTGTATTGGGTTTGAAGGCGAGCCCCCACAAGGCAAAATGTTTTCCCTTGAGGTCGTAACCAAAATGAGCGTGGATCTTCGGCAACAGGTGGAGCTTCTGTGATTCGTTAACCTTCATCACGGCATCAAGGATTCTGAAATCATATTCAACTTCATCAGAAGATTTTGCCAGCGCCTGTACATCTTTCGGGAAACAGCTTCCGCCATAACCGATACCGGGGAATAAAAACCTTTTGCCAATGCGTTCATCGCTACCGATACCACGACGCACCATATCTACATCAGCGCCCAGCCTTTCGCAGAGGTGCGCTATTTCGTTCATGAAACTGATCTTAACAGCCAGGAAAGAATTGGCGGCATACTTGGTGAGTTCCGCAGAACGCTCGTCCATGAATAAAATAGGATTTCCCTGGCGAACAAAGGGAGCATACAGATCGTTCATCAGTTTGATAGCCTTATCGGAAGTAGTTCCGATCACCACCCTGTCGGGCTTCATAAAATCATCAACGGCCACACCTTCGCGTAAGAATTCAGGATTGGATACTACATCAAAAGCATCACTGATATCCTGTGTAGCTGAAGAAAGTACGGCTGCCCTTACTTTTTCTGCTGTACCAACAGGAACCGTGCTTTTATCAATGATCACTTTATAATCGCCCGGTTTGATAAGTCTGCCAAGATCAGCAGCAACACCAAGTATATATTTCAAATCGGCGCTTCCATCTTCGCCGGGAGGTGTTGGCAGAGCCAGGAATATGATCTTAGCTTCTGCAATGGCATCGGCCAATGATGTGGTGAAAAATAACCTGCCCTCTTTCTGGTTTCGGAGAAATAATTTTTCGAGTCCGGGTTCATAAATGGTGATCTGCCCGGATGATAATTTTTCAACCTTCTGTTTGTCTATATCCACACAGGTAACAGTGTTGCCCGTTTCTGCAAAGCATGTTCCTGTTACCAAACCTACATAACCTGTTCCTACTACTGCAATTTTCATTGTTGTTCTTTAATTAACTTTTATGGTTTACCTGCCGGCGAATTCCAGTACTGCCGAAACAATAAACGCCTGTTGTTCCTCATCCAGTTCAGTATGTATAGGAAGGGATATTACTCTTTCAGTGAGCCAGTCTGTGTCGTTCAAAACATAATCACTTCCACCAAATTCATCAAACATTTTCTGGCGGTGTGCCGGAACCGGGTAATAAATCATGGAAGGAATTCCTTTATCGGCAAGGAACTGGTGCAAAGCGTCCCTGTTGAGGTCATGCAATATCAATGTGTATTGGTGAAATACATGGCTGTTGTCTTTTGCCCTGAACGGTGTTTCAATTTTCGGGTTACCTGCAAATGCTGCATCGTAATAATCTGCAGCTTTACGCCTGGCGGCTATGTATTCATCAAGGTGTTTTAATTTAATATCCAGGATCACGGCCTGCATGGTGTCAAGCCTTGAATTGCATCCAACCACATCGTGATAATACCTTTTGCTTTGCCCGTGCGAAGCAATCATGCGCATCTTTGCCGCCAGTGCATCATCATCTGTAAAAATGGCTCCACCATCACCAAAAGCACCGAGGTTTTTGGAAGGATAGAAAGAAGTGCAGCCGATATGGCCGATGCTTCCGGTTTTCTTTACCGATCCATCAGAAAAAGTATAATTATTACCGATGGCCTGCGCATTATCTTCAATTACAAACAGGTTATGTTTGGCGGCTATTTTCATGATAGCATCCATGTTGGCCGCATGTCCGTACAAATGAACCGGAACAATGGCTTTTGTTTTAGGAGTAATCGCTTTTTCGATAGCAACTGGATCGATGCAGAATGTTTTTTTATCAACTTCTACAAATACCGGTTTGATGCGGAGCAATGCAGCCACTTCTACGGTAGCGATATAGGTAAAAGAAGGAGTGATCACTTCATCACCGGGTTGAAGCCCCAGGGCCATCATGGCAATCTGAAGAGCATCGGTACCATTGGCGCAGGGGATCACATGTTTGCTTCCATTATAAGCTGCAAGGTTATTTGCAAAATCAGTTACCGGTTTACCACCGATGAACTGGGAGCTTTCCATCACCCCGATAACAGCCGCATCTACTTCAGCTTTTATTTTGTGATACTGCGTTTTGGTATCAACCATTTGTAAAGGCCTCATAATCCATATTTTTAAACGGCGCAAAGATAAGATATTGAGTGCCTAATTTGCATAGCTGCGGCAGAATTGATTTAAATCCCAAACCTGTATTTTTGAGTATAAAATCAAGTTTTTTGGGTATTCTCCTCTATAATTTTTTCCTTTTACTATATTCAGCCGTTGTACGGTTCCTTTCGCCATGGAATGAAAAGGCCCGACTCTGGCTGAGGGGCCGGAAAAACTTCCCGGTTTTTGACAAACCCGGAAATATAATATGGATGCACTGTGCCAGCCTGGGTGAATTTGAGCAAGGCAGGCCATTGCTGGAAGCAACGAGAAAAGCATACCCATCTTACCGGGTGGCACTGAGTTTTTTTTCACCCAGCGGTTACGAAGTACAAAAGAATTACCCGGGGGCCGATTATATTTTCTACCTGCCGGCGGATAATATCCTGAACGCAAAAAAACTTGCAGACAGGCTTGATCCTGAGTTGGTGATCTGGGTAAAATATGAATACTGGTATTATTACCTGCAGGAATTGAAGAACCGCAATATTCCAGTGCTGTTGGTTTCAGGCATTTTCAGGAAAGAGCAGCCTTTCTTTGCGTGGTATGGCGGTATCTGGAAAAAGATGCTGAGTTGTTTTCAGCATTTGTTTGTGCAGGATGAAGGATCAGTAAAACTACTGGCTTCCATCGGTGTTTCCGGTAATGTGGAAATTGCCGGCGATACCCGTTTCGACCGGGTGATAGCCATTGCAGAAAAAGCAGACGACGTTCCGCATATCACTTCATTCACCTGCGGCCAAAAAGTACTGGTAGCGGGCAGCACCTGGGACGAGGATGAAATTGAATTGCTGCATTTTGTAAAAACGAGGCCTGATATAAAATTCATCATAGCACCACACGAAGTTTTTGCAGAGAACCTGCAGGATGTAAAAAAGGAATTTGCCAACGCCATATTTTATTCAGAACTGGTAAAGAACAACAGCCTTGGCAGGGATGCCCAGGTACTCATCATCGACAATATCGGTATGCTAGCCAGGCTGTACAGGTATGCAGATATCTGCTTTGTAGGTGGTGGATTCGGGCAGGATGGCGTTCACAATGTACTGGAAGCTGCCGTGTATGGGAAGCCGGTTGTTTACGGGCCTGTTTATGAAAAGTATGCAGAAGCGGTCGGGCTTGTTGAATGTGGTGCAGCCCATATTGCCAGCAACCCGCTTGACCTGGAGAGAATACTCAGCCTTTTATTTGATAATGATAGTGAAGCAAGTGAAAGCGGCGCAAATGCAAGAGATTTTGTGTACCGCCATAAAGGAGCAACTTCGCGGATCCTGGAATACATTCAGAGGAACCGTCTTCTTACCAACTGATCGAATTGCTTAACAGCAGGGTTGTTCTCATCCCAACCCAGTTTCAGTTTCAACTCCCTTTTTATCCAGTATTCAGCTTCCGGGTAAATGGAGAAGCCGTTGATTGTTTTGATGCTTCGTTCGTACATCGTTTCATCTCCCCTGAATAATTCTTTGATGTAAAGAAAGCGGTCATTGATGCCTATCGCTTTTTTGAGATCTTTTACGGGTACTTCCTGCAAAGCATCACTCAACTCCATTTTAGCCTGTTTGAGTTTATCATTCAGAGATGCTTCGCTTCCACTCAATGCTTCGTGAAGTTCTTTTTTGGGCTGCGGAGGAGCCTGGTGTGTAAGCGTTGGGATATCTTCTATGGGATCAAACAACAGTTGCGGTTTGTTCTGAACACTGATCTGTTCCCTTGTTTTGGCGTTACGTTTGATCTCTTCCAATTCAGCCTCCAGTTCGGCTTCATCTACCTGCAATACCATTACTGTTTTTTCTTCGGGAGCGGCAATGGTTTCCTGTTCTTTTGCAGGTGTCGGTTTTTCCTCGAATTGCACCGGGATATCAATGGCAGCAGCAATGGCAGCAGGAACCGCAGGTTCGCTGGATTTTAAATGCTGCAACTCCGACTGCAGCATCTGTACCGTAAGCAGCAACTGATCTATTGATGCATTTTGAATAAGCTGCTCCTGCAATTTTTTACTGAGTGTTTCCACCCGTTCCATACCGCTAAGTTTAATTATTCGGGTAAAGATACATGCTTAAAATTTTGTTTTGCCCTCTGAGGAGAAACCATAATCTTTGCACGAATCGGCTTAAAGTTACAAACACAATTTTAAAATATTAATATAATGTTTATTGAACCGAACCTCACCGGTGAAAGACGTGGCTGGATTGAAGTGATCTGCGGCAGCATGTTCAGCGGGAAAACGGAGGAATTGATACGCAGGCTGAAGCGGGTGAAGATCGCCAACCTGAAAGTTGAAATATTTAAACCAGCTATTGATACCCGTTATGATGAAGTAAAGATCGTAAGCCACGATACAAATTTCATTCACTCAACACCGGTTGAAAACTCAGAGAGCATCCTGCTGCTGGCCCAGGATGTAGATGTGGTTGGTATAGATGAGGCCCAGTTTTTTGACAATGGAATTGCCAATGTTTGTGAGCAACTGGCCATAAGAGGCATCCGGGTCATTGTGGCCGGGCTTGATATGGATTACCTCGGAAACCCGTTCGGGCAAATGCCAAACCTGCTTGCCAAAGCGGATTATATTACCAAGCTGCACGCCATCTGTGTGAAATGCGGCAATATTGCCAATATCAGTTATCGGAAAGTGGCTGGTGGCGGACAGGTTCTCCTGGGAGAAAAAGACATTTATGAACCCCGCTGCAGGCATTGTGCGCAGGAGTAATACACAATCTTATAAATTAATGTAACAGTAAAACCCGGTTCCATCATGAGCCGGGTTTTTATTTTATACTGCTTCCCAAAACAAAAGCCGCCCCGTTTTACCGGAGCGGCTTTGTTATTCACTGCCTTTTTTCAAGGCTGATACCTGACAATTATGGTTTTACAAATTTCTCAGTAATAACCTGTGTTCCATTATCGAT
>JAFDXA010000051.1 GCA_018268185.1 Bacteroidota bacterium | reverse complement strand
TTTTACAGGAATAACTTCCGGTTCTGCCTGAACGGGAAGTGTGGTTAATATCAGCAATAATACCGTTCAGAATAATACAGCAACCGGAACAGGTAGTTTTAATGGTATTGTGAATACGGCAACCCCCGGCACAATGACCATGAGTAATAATGTGGTAACAGGTAATACCAAATCCGGGGCAGGAACAATGACACTGTTGGATGCGGGTGCAGCTATCAATACAATCACTATGAATACCAACCAGGTACTCGGCAACCAGATTACAGGAATTAACGGAACGATGTATTGTACCAAGGCGTCTACGGGCCTGGTCACTTATAATGGAAATATTGTGAACAACAATGCCATACCTGTTACCGGCGGAACATTAACCTCATCGCTTTATGGATATAATAATACGGGCTCTCCTACGATAGAGAACCTGACCAATAATTCGATTGATAACCTAAGTATTGGAGGAGGTACCAGCAGCACATTCAATATACTGTATGGTATTTATACATTTTCAACCACCACAGCGGTAAAAAATATTTCAGGAAATAACATACATAGTTTGTCCATGACAACTGCGGGATCTCTGAGAGGTATCAGTCAGGATCTGGGCGCAAGCGTTAATATCTACAGGAATAAGATATATGATCTGAGTAATACATCATCCAATGCTACCGTATTGGTTGAGGGCGTACGAATTGTGACGGGAAATGTACGGGTGTACAATAATATGATCGGCGATCTCAGGGCACCTGCAACCTCGGCAGCAGATGCGGTAAGGGGTATATCATCAACGTCAACTTTAACAAACAGCACGATTGGCCTGTATTTTAATACCATTTACCTGGGAGGCACATCAACCGGTACCGGTTTTGGAAGCTCTGGTATTTTCCATACAACCAATCCAATCGCAACAACGGCAGCACTTGACATGCGTAACAATATTGTAATAAACGCCTGTACGCCTACAGGTACAGGCAGGGCTGTGGCATACCGAAGAAGCAGTACCTCGCTTGTAAACTTCAGTGCATCATCAAATAATAATATTTATTATGTTGAACCAGGAGCTAACAATCATATTTTCTCAGACGGAACAAACCATCTCGATCTTCCAGGCTACCAATCTTTTGCGGGCATCAGTCCAAGAGATACCTACTCACAAACAGAGAATGTGGCTTTCCAGAGTATAGCCGGCTCTAGTATATCGTTCCTGAAACTGAATACAAGCATACCCACTTTTGCAGAGAGCAGGGCAGTGCCTGTTAGTGGCATAACCGATGATCATTTCGGCACAGTGCGTAACACACTTACGCCAGATATTGTTGCGCATGAAGACAACTTTGTAAATGCCGGCCCGATTATCAGCAGTTTAACCATTTCACCGGCGACCCCGCAATGTGTGCCAACGGCAAGAACTATTACGACAGTAATAACAGCAGGCACTAACCCGGTAACATCAGTAACATTGAATTATTCCTTTGCAGGAGTAGCTCAGAGTCCTATAACCATGACAGGCGGCCCTGTTAATTATACAGGAACACTTCCTGCAGCACCATCACCCAACGTACTGGTAAGCTGGAGTGTAACGGTAACGGATGGCTTTAGTTCCGGAACGTCAAACGGTGGTTCTTTCACAGATGCGTATTTAACAGGAATGTCAATAGCTGCAACAGCAAGCCCGTCAACCGTATGTAGTGGTAATGCTGTGTTACTTTCGGGTGTTATCAACACTTCGATACCAACGGCCCCGCCAGCAAGCAGTTATTGTACGTCAACACATATTTCAGGTTGCTCGGGCGATAATATTACCAATGTATTACTCGGTACGATCAATAATGCGACAACGGGTTGCGGTGGTACCAGCCACTATACTTATTTCAATGGCGGTGGAACGCAAACCACGAGCCTGGCAGCAGCCGTAACCAACACGCTGTCTGTATCATTTGGTTCAGACGGTAACCAGTATTTTGGAGCCTGGATAGATTATGATCACAATGGTGTGTACGATGCTTCAGAGTTTCTGGGGGCTTCCGGCAATGCGGGGGCAAATGGTACTGTATCAGTTTCATTTGTTGTTCCTGTAACTGCAAACAATGGCCTTACGCACATACGTATAGTTGGAGGTAATGACCTTGCCGTTACCGCAACACAGGCCTGTGGGGCATCGTCCAGTGCTTTTGGTGAAACACAGGATTATGATGTAACGATTACCGGCGCCACACCGGCATTTGCATTGCCGGTAAGTTATACCTGGAAAAATACAGCAGGTAACCCGATAGGTACAAACAGCAATCCAACAAGCATAACCCCAACAACAACTGATTCGTATACGCTCACTGTTGCAGATGTAAACGGATGTTCTGTAGTTTCACCGGCTGCAACGGTAAACGTGAATCCATTGCCAACAGCCATCATCAACCCCTCCGGACCGTTATCTTTCTGCCCGGGAGGGTCTGTAACATTGCATACTTCGGAAAGCCCAGGTTCAATGCTATTGTTCAATGGCAGCAATACTTATGTAACAGGTCCGGATGATGTTGTTCCTGTTATCGGGGATTACACTGTTTCGGTATGGGCTAAACAACTGAA
>JAFDXA010000050.1 GCA_018268185.1 Bacteroidota bacterium | reverse complement strand
CTACCTGGTACAGGTGATACAGGGAACGAACAGGCAGCAGCTGAAGCTGGTGAAGGAATAAAGGAGAGAGCGTATTTTAGATATCAGATAAACCATGGAGAGGCTGCCGAAAGGTAGCCTCTCTTTTTGTTTGAAACAATCAGGTTCAGGGCAACAAGGTTTTATGCAGTAAACAGCAGACGTTTATTTCTGTTGAACAAACGCGATTCAAAAAGACTTTTTTTATGAACAGAATTTTGTCATAGGGGATAAGAAATAAATCAGTAGATACTGTATTGGCTCTTTTCCGGGTTAACCTTATGTTAATGCCCCTAACTTATATTCTCTTATAATGATTGGCTGCTAAATTCACATACGCTAACTATCCGTTCCCGGTAAACCTTCCATCTTTTAACCTTTAAAGAAAACAGCGGCAAAAAATCAATTTTCAAAACCATCATCCATAAGGGCTTCCTTGTGATGTTATTGTTATATAAAAATTCTAACTAAAACCAGTTACATATGAGAGTTTCTACCCTTGCTACTCGTGAAGTAGATGTTTTAGTAATACAGCATGATGCTAAAACATCAGAACAAAACAGAACAGCCTGGCTGTTCAGATTGCTGTTTGCAGTACTTGCACTCAGCAGTTTGTTTCTCGCTAACAATGCGTTTGCACAACCAGCAGCCATGTCAATAAACCAGGATGTGAGTGGTACATACACCAACACAGCCATGAGTTTACAGGGTGGCGCATTCCGTGCACGCTTCCAGGAAAACGGAACCGGTACTTCATCGGGCACCCGTAACTGGCAGTTTAATGCTGATGGGTATTTTAACACATGGGGTGTGTTGTCTACCAATGGCAGTTCAAGTGTAACGCTGTCTGGTTACAATTCAGTGGTTGTGCCCAATGCAGCAACAGCTTCTGCCAACTTTGAAGGTGGTCCTGGCTACAACAGCAAGGGAAGACTCCCGGCCACACAGGCGAATTTTTATTACACGTATAATATCATGAAGGGAAGTTCGTATGCCAGTCAGAGCATGTCTGTGCTGGAAACAAGCTTTAACCCGGTATCTCTAAATACAGTATCCCAATCCATGGGAGTATATGGTGGCCGATTGGTTACCATTACTACCAGTGGAACTCCCAATGCAGGAGAAAACATTTTCGTTCGTTATACAACAAACGGATTCACTACATCAACAATCATCCAGGCAACCGGTTCGGGAAGTACCTGGAGTGCAACTATTCCGTGGCAGACCTCGGCCGTTACATTTTATGTTTATTCAAGTAACAGGAGCAAATCAGCCATTGATGCAGATGTTACCAGTTTATCTACACAGGAAGTACACGACCTGAGTACATTAAACCTGAATAACAGCGCTGGGGCAAATTATACTTATACACCACTTACAGGTAATATCATCGTAAGTGCAACAGGCGGTTCCACATCAGGAACTTACTCGTCCATCACTGGTGCCAGTGGTAGTCTTTTCGCTGCATTGAATGCAGGTACACATACTGGGACTGTTACAGCTTTGATAACTGCTGATATTACAACAGAAACCGGAACAACGTCACTCAACAACCTCGTAGCCCTAACATCACTGGGTATTCAGCCTTTGGGAGCACGTACCGTTTCAGGAGCCGTTACGGCAGGAAACCCACTGATCAATTTTAATGGAGGTGATAATGTTACGATTAATGGGTTAAATACAGGTGGTAATTCATTAACCATTTCCAATACCACTAACTCAGCAACAAGCGGAACATCAACCATCAGGTTTATAGCTGATGCAACCAATAATACCATCACAAACTGTACGGTGCTCGGATCACCTTCCATGGCAGTTGGAACCAATGGTGGTGTGATTTTCTTCTCTACCGGAACTACAACCGGTAATGATAACAATACCATTTCCAACTGTACCATCGGATCTGCCGGTGCGAACCTGGCTTCCAAAGGTATTTATGGTAATGGTTCAACCACCAGTGCGGGAATAGGTAATAGCGGAATTACAATTACCAATAATAACTTCCCCGATATTTTTGGTGCAGCCGTATCAAGTGCCGGCATATACTGTGCTGATGGGTGCAATACCTGGACAATCACCAATAACAGGTTCTACCAGACAGCCGCCCGTACCTGGACAACAGGTGCTCAACATTCGCCTATCTGGCTTATCGGAACTTCTACTACCAGTGGTTCACAAGGGTTTACCATTACCGGAAATATAATAGGTTACGGTACATCAACACAAACGGGATCCTATACGCTATCGGGAAGCGGAGCCGGTGCAAGATTTATTGGTATTTTCTTCAACGGATCTTCAACTGGAGCCACAACAACTGTTTCCAATAATACCATTGCATCAGTAAGTATGACTGGTGTTACCGCAAATGGAACAAGTACAAGTAGCCCATTTGCTGCCATACTCCTCCAGGAAGGCGTTTTTATTTCTAATGGAAATACAATCGGAAGTCAGTCGACAACCGGCTCTTTGAATTTTGCAACGAATACTACTTTGGGTACAGATGTTTATGGCATTTATAATTTCAGTTCAAATACCTGGACATCGAACAATAATAATATCGGCGGTTTTAATGTGGCCAATACCGGTACAGGTACTTTACTCTTTTATTTATTGAGGGCTAATACCGGGATAGCTGTTTCATGGACTGCAACGGGTAATAATATTGGTGGTACTGTAGCAGCATCTATCGCTTCACATGCTGTAAGCGTTTCATCACAGGTAATAGGAATGTACTCAAGCAATGCACCGATGCTTTTTACATCCAATACAGTCAGAAATATGACAACTGATATAGGTACTGGTACTGCAAGTACTTCTTCCATAATAGGAATCAGTGCAGCAACTTCGTCGGTAAATCACACAATAACTCAATCCAGCATTTATAACCTGTCTAATACCAATACTACTGCAGCAAGTTCTGTATTGGGTATTTATTTTCAGGGCTCAACTGCAAACAGCATAACCAGGAATTTAATCTATGGATTAACTGCTTCAACGAACAGTGCCACAGCAGAAGTGAGCGGTATTCGTATAGGCAGCGGAACTACAACGTTTGCCAATAATATGATTGCTCTGGGTGCCGGAATCAGTAATGCCATCCCGATTAATGGTATCAATGAACCATCTGCAACCGGAACGGATAATTTCTATCACAACAGTGTTTACATCGGTGGTACTGCAACAGCAGGATCAGGAGCTTCGTTTGCCTTCAATAGCCTTGTTACAACTAGTACACGTGCATTCAGGGATAATATTTTCATGAATGCCAGGAGTAATTCAGGGGCTACAGGTAAACACTATGCGGTACAGGTAGGCGGTACCGCTGCTAATCCCGCAGGTCTTACTATCAATAATAATATATATTATGTAACGGGTACAGGCGGAGTATTTGGCCGTTTCAATGCTGCAGATGTAGCAGACCTTACTGCCTGGAAAACAGCGGTAGGTCAGGATGCTGCCAGTATTCCGGCAGATCCTGCATTTAACGACCCAACCAATGCAACGCCGGATCTTCATATTCATCCTACCAATGTATCTGCAGCAGAGGGAGCGGGAGCCAATGTAGGAATTACAGATGATTTCGATGGACAAACACGTTCGGGTTTAACTCCTGTTGATATTGGTGCTGATGCAGGAAATTTCACCGGGGCTCCTTCCATGAGTTATGTATCTTCTACTGCCGTGCAGCAAACAGGAAATGTTTGTCCGGCCACTGCCAATGTTCCTGTTTTAAGAATGGAAATAGTAACTACCGGTTCGCTGAACCCGTTAACGCTTACAAGTTTAACATTGAACGGAACTGGAACAAGTAACCTGGCAGATATAGCATCATACCGTGTATACTACACAGGAACAAGCTCTACTTTCAGTACCGCTAATCCAATCAATGCTGCTGCATCACCGCTTACCAATTCGAGCATAGTGATTACGCCATCCAGTACTGTAACCCTGGCACAGGGAACGAACTATTTCTGGCTGGCTTATACACTGGCTTCATCGGTTACAGGTCCGGACCTGGATGCTCAATTCACTTCAGTGGCTTTGTCAACCGGTGGCGGTACGCCTACAGTAACCAATCCTGCGGGAGTAGTTACTGCAAATCCATCACCGGCTGCAGTAACTGTAAGTGGTGGCGGAACATTCTGTACAAGCACTACCATTACGGCATCTAACGGCAATGATGGTACGATATACTTCCAGGGAACAACAAGCGGTGGAACTTCTACGGCAACACCGTCAACATCACAAACTATAACAACTTCCGGAACATACTATTTCAGGGCACAATCAGCAGCAGGTTGCTGGGGTGCTGAAGGAAGTGTAGCTGTTACTATTCAAACACCTGCTTCTATTACCACAACACCTGCAAGTGTTTGTATCAACGGTACTGGTACTATTGCTGCTACTTCAGCTACGGGTTGTGTTTCATTTGTAAATTCAGGAACTTCTATATCAGGCACCTGGACAGCAGCTACGGATCCTGTTGCAAAACGTATAACAAGTTCAATTCTGAATACTTCAACATGTTCATTTGATGCAAGTATCACCAGGAACTATGTAGCCAAACAATTCCAGGTTTCTGTTACCGGAAACTATGTATTTGAAATGGATGATAATTCGGGATATGATGGTATGGGATATATTGTTACCGGTAGTTTTGTTCCAGGAACATGTCCGGGTACAGGTACATGGATAAGGGGAGATGATGATGATGGCGTGTCAGGTAACGAACCAAGGCTGGGAGCATCAGGAACCGGCTCAGGAGTTATGACACTCACAGCAGGCGTAACCTATACACTGATCTCAACTACGTATTCATTATCATCCGGTACAATCAGTGGTAGTTTCAACTGGACAATTACACCTCCCTCAGGCGGACAAATCATGTTGCCAACTTCAGGTTCTATACAGTGGTACACCGCCGCTAGCGGTGGATCGTCAATCGGAACAGGTTCTCCATTTAACCCGGTAGGAGTTGTAGGATCACCATTAGCCAACACAGGTACAGCCGGAACTACAGTATTCTATGCAGCCTGCTCAAACAGTTCGGCATGCCGCACACCGGTGAACTTTGTGATCAACCCCAATACTTCAATCGCATTGTTTTCTGCACCAGGTACAGATAACCAAACAGTATGTATCAATAACGCGATTACAACTATATCCTATACAGTAGCCAATGGCGGAACAGGAGCATCTATTACATCGGGTACTTTACCCACTGGTGTTACCGGTTCTTTCAGTGCCGGCACATTCAGTATTGTAGGAACACCAACACAATCAGGTACATTTAATGTTACCATTTCTACTTCCGGTGGATGTGGCGTAGCAACTGCTAACGTTACAATTAATGTTACTGCAGCTAATACATTAACATTAACATCCGCACCCGGTACAGATGCACAGACCGTATGTTCCGGAGCATCTGTAACGCCTGTTACGTATGCAGTGGGAGGAGCTACGGGAGCATCAGCAACAGGTTTACCATCTGGTGTGAACGGAGTCTTCAATGCAGG
>JAFDXA010000004.1 GCA_018268185.1 Bacteroidota bacterium | reverse complement strand
TCAGTGAGCAGTTTTACAGAATAGCCCATCTGCTCAAGCGCCTGCGGTACTTTATCGCCGGAGCCTGCTATGTAACCGATCTTTTTTCCAACCAGTTTAACATCCAGTTTTACCAGGTTGGCTTTGGCCTGCGGGAAATAGGTAATCACGGGAATATGATCATAAGCAATGGTTTTGCTGTAGCCGGAAAATTTTCCATCAGCTGTTGCTGCGTGTATCTCTTCCGTTGTGTTTGTTTCCGGTGACCGTGATTCGAAAACAGTTGGTTTATTTTCTTCCTGATTATTTTTTGAAATGAACTGGAACAAGGGTTCGTCATTCACCCATTTACCGGAATACTGCTGACCGATGGTATATACTGTACTGTCGCTTGTATTTGACCTAAGGTTGATTGTAGCTTTAGCCGGGGCTCCGTTAACAGCAATAAAATTATCGGCCGTGTATCGCAGTTCCATTTTGGGAAGAAGGGCGATGGGCTGATAGGTATCTCCTTTTACCGGGTCGATTACCCTGTATTGAACAGGCCTCCTGATAATAAAGTCTTCTCCGTTTATGTTTACGGCAAACTTCACTTCATACACCGGGTCATTTTCTGCTTTGCCTATCAGCAATTGATCTCTCACATCAAATGTGCCGCCTTTCATCGGGTACTGCAACCAGTAAGGTTGTGATATCGGCTTATTGCCTACCTGTAAACTGTGGTTGATGCTGAGGTTCTGGTTCGCCTGCAGCTTTGTTGTGAGGCTTGAATCGAAACCTTCAATGCCGATTCGTTTCAACGTTACGGGTATGTCTTTTCTTTCATTCAGTGATAATGTAATCTTAACACTGTCGCCCTGCACATAGCGTTGCTGTGAGGTTGTTGCTTCCACATACAGCGCTGCACATGCTTCGATCACCTGTTGCAGTTCCTGAAGCTTTTTGCTGCGCCATACGCCGGCCGGTAATTCCTTTACAGACTTATACACGTTTACGAGCGCAGGTACTGATAATTCTGGTTGTTCGATTTTATAATTGCTGATAATATCATTGATCATTTTTTCAATTGCTTCTCCACCGGCAATGCGTTTCCAGCCGATCTCGATCCCATCCATCAATCCATTTGTTGGAGCATCACCTCCGGTATTAAGGAAATACTCAAATATCTGTCCACGCCTGCGGGGCCTTCCCTCTCCCTGGCTCTTGTGCATGGTTCTTGCTTCTCCACCCAGTTCGCCATAACTTTTACCGAGCAGTGCATTGTAACCTCCGATATCAATCTTTAACTGGTTTTCACTTGTGGTGTTGTTGTTGCCGAAATTGTAAGTGTTCCAGAGAATTCTTTTGGCCTGCCATGGTTTAACGCCGTATTGAAACTGTTCAGGAAACCGATTGGGATCTGCGGCAGCAGTAAAAGCTTCATCTGCAAGAATGGCTGATGCTGCATGATGACCATGCCCCGCTCTTGAATCGGGAGGAAAGCGTTTGATGATGATATCAGGCTGGTAATTCCGGATCACCCACACAACATCTGCGAGGATTTTTTCTTTGTCCCAGGTACGCAATGCCTCTTCTGCACTTTTGCTGAACCCGAATTCATAAGCCCTGCTGAAATATTGTTCGGCGCCATCAACCTTGCGTGCAGCGATCAGTTCCTGCGTACGGATAAGTCCGAGCTCAACACCCTGCTCATCACCGATCAGGTTCTGCCCGCCATCGCCCCTTGTTAGGCTCAGGTATCCTGTGCGGTACATTTTTTCGTTGGCCAGGTATGGCAGCAATGTGTTGTTCTCATCATCAGGATGAGCCGCTATGTATAGAACGGAACCCAGCACATTCAGCTTTTTCAGCTGGAGCAATATCTCTGAAGAAGTGTAAGTGGGTTGTTGTTGAGAAAAACAGGCAAAAGATAACTGCCCAAAAAAAGCGGCAACCAATAATGTACGCATGAGTTGATGTTAATGATACGAAACTACTATTTTGGTTAACGGTTCTGAAACCGCTTATCAAAGAATGAGATGAAATGCCCGCACTGAAAGCATCATTGTCCAACAAAAAAAACAGCATTGCTGAACAGCAGTTTCCCGTTCTCCCAGAAACTCCTGAACAGCGGATCATCGGCGAAATAAACTATACTGCCCTTGCCATAAGGCTGCACCGCGATCACAGTACCATCCTTTAATTTTTGTTCTGCCTTGCTTCCTACAAAACCAGCTACCTGGTTTTCCTTTTTCATTACACCTACATTCCAGCCGTCTTTCATGAATTCAAACATGATGTCGTTAAGCTTGAGTGAGAAATAATAAGAAGGATAACCAAAGGCAAGCGGATGACTTTCGTCGAGTTCCACTTTATATATGGCACCGGGAATATTACTGGCGATAAAATCACGCTCGCGGTTCTCGTAGCGTTTAAGGTCATCGTAATTTGGCTTCTTATCTTCTTCTTTTTTATCTTCCTCCTTTTTCAGTTTTATTCCCCAATCGCTGCCGGCCATTTGTGAAGTGGCCGATTCAAGCGCTATGATCTTTCCTCCCTGGCGAACCCATGTTTTCAGATCGGCCGCTGCATCTTTATCCGACAGGAATTTATAAAATCCATCGGGCAATACAAGCACATCTATGGAACGCCAGTCGGCATATTTAAAATCAATCGTATTGATCATGGTTACCGGGTAATCAAGCTGCTGCTCAAACAGGTGCCAGATCTCGCCTGCTGAACCGGGGTTTACATCACCCTCAGTAAGTACCGCGATCGAAGGCCTTTTCAACAGGCGGAGTTTTTCTGATCCGAAATCAAAACCACTATCCATAAAACCGGATGCTACCATCGTTACTTTTGAATGATGTGCTTCAGCCAGGGAAATGAACTGATCGATCTTACCTTCATTACCTGATTTTAAGATCACGAGGGTTCCTTTCCTGAATTTGTTTCCTCCGTATGAGAAATCTGTTTCCGCAAAACGGGTTTTGATGCCATTCTTCAGGAGATCGGCTAATAGTTTCGCATCTGTGAATGAACTGTATTCGACAAGGTAACCGTATTGATTGGCCGCAATTAAAGTTTTTTTTGTTGTTGCGGCTGTTTGCTGCGCAGCAGGAACGATTTCCTTTACAGCATAGGATTGTAAGCCGTATACATAAGGAAGCGCCCAGGCCGTGATATCGTAGGTTACAGAATCTTTCAACCACGACTTTGGTTCAAACAATACTTTTACAAGCGTTGATTTGG
>JAFDXA010000049.1 GCA_018268185.1 Bacteroidota bacterium | reverse complement strand
TCAAAGGCATGTTCAGCAAACCTGAAAATGCCAAACTGTATTGGAAGGAATTCATGCATCAATGTTCCGAGATTGGAATTGGTTCGTTGGGCATTGTGGCGATTATATCCGTATTCATGGGTGCGGTAAGTGCGGTTCAAACATCCTACCAGCTTGCCAGTCCGCTCATCCCGCTCAGTACCATCGCACAGATCGTTCGTGATACCGTTATCCTGGAATTCGCCCCTACCCTTGTTTGTATTGTACTGGCCGGGGTAATCGGCAGTAAGATCGCCAGTGAGCTAGGAAACATGCGGGTAAGTGAGCAGATCGATGCACTGGAGATCATGGGCATCAATACAAAAACCTACCTGGTTATGCCCAAAATTGCAGCGGCTTTGCTGGTACTGCCGATGCTGGTTGTTATTGCCATGGTTCTCGGTATTTATGGCGGCAGGGTTGCCGGAGCTGCTTCTGGAATTCTTTCTGTTGATACTTATGACCAGGGGCTCTTGCTCAATTTCACACCGTATAACGTAACATTCGCTCTTATCAAAGCATATACCTTTTCATTTATCATCAGTTCGGTACCCGCCTACTACGGTTATTATGTAAAAGGAGGATCGCTGGAGATCGGAAGAAGCAGTACCAAATCAGTAGTCGTGAGTTGTGTTATGATCCTGCTGGCAGATTATGTGCTGGCAGCCATGCTTCTCTAAATTTAATTTATGATCGAATTTAAAAATATCAGGAAGAGTTTTGGCGATAAAGTGGTACTTGATGGCGTTAGTCACCTCATGGAAACCGGTAAGGCCAATCTCATCATCGGCAGCAGCGGCAGCGGTAAAACTGTTTTACAGAAATGCCTTGTTGGATTGATAGAACCTGATGAAGGCGAGATCATATACGATGGAAAGAATTTTACCGACATGTCTGACGAAGAGAGAAAACTCTTACGCCAGCAGATCGGTATGCTCTTCCAGGGTTCTGCACTGTTCGACAGTATGACTGTGGAAGATAATATCAAGTTCCCGCTTGACATGTTCACGAATGATGGTTTATCAAAAAAACTAAACAGGGTGAATGAAGTGCTGGAACGGGTGAACCTGGTAGGAAGCAATAAAAAATACCCGGCAGAAATAAGCGGCGGTATGAAAAAAAGAGTTGCCATTGCCCGGGCTGTAGTATTAAACCCGAAATATCTTTTCTGCGATGAACCTAATTCTGGCCTGGATCCGCAGACTTCCCTCCTCATCGACAAACTCATTCTCGAGATCACCAAAGAATACAATATGACCACCATTGTAAATACGCATGACATGAACAGCGTTATGGAGATCGGTGAGAACATTCTCTACATGGTAAATGGAAAAAAAGAATGGTCGGGTACCAGTAAAGACATCATTTATTCCGATAACAAACTGCTCAATGAATTCATTTTTGCCTCCGACTTCCTCCAGGATGCCAAGAACATGCGCAAACTGGAAGACCGTGGAGAAATAGACTCCAGCGGTAATATCATTTCCTGATGTTTGCAACCAGGCTGTTTTCAAACTCCATGTAGCATTAGTCATTCTGCCTTACCATCACCCCGCTTCATTTTCACATCTACTCGTTAAGACATTTCCCAGCCCGAATTTTCTATTTTGCCAGTAAACCATCTGCCCTATCTTTGCGCCATATTTTATAAAGCTTATTTTTAATTCATTCGGATCATGTCAGTTTTAGTTAATAAGAATTCCAAAATTATTGTACAGGGATTCACCGGTACAGAAGGTACATTCCACGCTACACAAATGCTTGAATACGGCACACAGGTAGTAGGTGGCGTAACTCCGGGTAAAGGAGGTACACAACACCTTGAGAAGCCTGTTTTTAATACTGTTGCAGATGCCGTGAAGTCTACCGGCGCCGATGTAAGTATCATTTTTGTACCACCGGCTTTTGCTGCCGACGCAATTATGGAAGCTGCTGATGCAGGTATCGGCCTCGTTGTTTGTATCACTGAAGGCATTCCCGTTCAGGACATGGTTCGTGTAAAAAGTTACCTGAAGGGTACCAAAACAAGGCTTATCGGGCCAAACTGCCCTGGCGTAATTACAGCCGAAGAATGTAAAGTGGGTATCATGCCGGGCTTTATCTTCAAAAAAGGAAGAATCGGTATTGTATCCAAATCGGGAACACTTACATACGAAGCCGCCGACCAGGTTGCCAAAGCAGGTCTCGGAATTTCAACTGCCATCGGTATTGGTGGAGATCCGATCATCGGAACAACAACCAAAGAAGCTGTTGAGCTTTTTATGAACGACCCTGAAACGGATGCCATCGTAATGATCGGTGAAATCGGTGGAGGAATGGAAGCTGAAGCAGCTCATTATATTAAATCAACGGGAAATAAAAAACCGGTGGTTGGTTTCATTGCCGGACAAACTGCACCTCCCGGAAGACGTATGGGCCATGCCGGGGCTATTGTAGGAGGGGCCGATGATACAGCCGCTGCCAAAATGAAGATCATGGGCGAATGTGGTATTCATGTAGTGGCAAGCCCTGCCGATATCGGTAAAACAATGGCGGAAGCGATAAAGAAATAAAAGGATGCGAAAATATGTAGAAGAGGAGCTGTAAAATTGAATAATGATCTTCAATTTTACAGCTCCTCTTCTTTTTAATTTTATTCTCAAGCCCCAATTTCCACATTCTCATATCTCCACATTCCCCCAATAAAAAAAGGGGCGAAACCACTTTCTCACCCCTTCTCAAGTATAGCCAACAAAACTATCGGTATGACTGAATGTAACGGGCAAGTTCTTCTTTGCTGTTGCTGAAAGAGAATGCATCATTCAGTACGAAATAATTGTTTTTATCTACTGTATTCTTATAACTGAACTTGGCAAGATCCAGTTTAGTGTTGTCGAAACTGAATAGCTGAACCAGTTCTTTTACCTGTGCTGCTGTGAAATAATTGGTTCCGATCGTTTGCTTGGCGATGGTGAGCCTGCTGTTATCGAAACTTTCATTCTTTAGTGTTTCCCTGAACTGGTCAAAAGTTCTGTTGTTCATAGGCTGCATAGAACCATAGCTATTATTACTCCAGTCGTGGTTATCATTATCATACTCTGCATAATAACCCGCGTTCATCTGCCTTTCATCGGTAAATGCTCTTCCAAACCTGTTGATGCTGATATCAACATGATATTGCGGCTTTACGTATACATTACCTTCATAGATCAACTGCATAGACCTTGGTTTCCGGCCATTAAAACGGCCGTTGGTTTGCCTGTATATTTTTACGTTGTGATATCCGGAACGGACATTTGTAACGAGATCTGCCTCATCATACGGACTGTCGCCATTATAATTATTACTGAATGTTCTTCCGTCAACAATAATCCTCAATCCATCCGTATAGGCCGTACTGATACTGAGTTTACCCTGTTGGTAATTGCCCCGGCGATCATT
>JAFDXA010000048.1 GCA_018268185.1 Bacteroidota bacterium | reverse complement strand
CTTCGAGCAGGGTTTCGAGGTAGCCCAGTTCATAATGAGGTTTTATAAAGCCGGGGGGGTAGATTTCTGCAGCTTCGGGCAGGAACAGCACATCGCAACCCCATTTTTCCAGCATATCTATATCTTTTTCAATGGTAACCGGGTATTTTTTGAAATCTTCCGGGTTATTGAATTGGGTGGGGTTCACAAAAATGCTGCAGATGGTAAGGGTACATTCTTTCCGTGACTGTTCTATCAATGAGATATGCCCCTGGTGGAGGGCCCCCATGGTAGGAACAAAGCCGATGCTATGGCCCTTTTCTCTGTTCTTGCTTACAAACCTGCTGAGGTCTGCCGCTGATTTTAACAGGATCATTATGAGTGTTTAAAGTTGTTCAAATCCTTGATGAATAACAATTTCAATAAAAAAGCTGTACCTTTGCGCACCGTTTCAAATAACTATTCTTGCATTCAACCAAGCGCAAATGTCAACAAAGAAAAGAATTTTATTCATTGCCAACGAGATGTCGCCTTACCTTGAGATGACAGAGTTTTCGGAGATTGTGAACAAGCTGGCAGTTTTATCCAATGAAAACAACCTGGAGGTGAGATGTATCATGCCGAAATTTGGTGTGATCAACGAGCGCCGCCACCGGCTGCATGAAGTGGTTAGGTTATCGGGTATCAATGTTTCAATTGACAATGATGATTATCCCCTTGTAATAAAAGTAGCCTCCCTGCCCAATGCCAGGTTGCAGGTTTATTTCCTGGATAATGAAGATCTTTTCAAAAGGAAGTCTGTTTTTACAGATGAGAAAGACAAATGGTTTGATGATAATGGATTAAGAACAGTGTTGTTTTGTAAAGGGGCGCTGGAAACAGTGAAGAAATTTGGCTGGCCTCCGGATATCATCCATTGCAGTGGCTGGATGACCGGGCTTATTCCTATGTTTATCAGAACAGCGTATAAAAAAGAACCGGTATTCAGCAACAGTAAGGTAGTTTTCACAATTGGCCAGACAACGTTCAAGGAAAAACTTGGGTCTGACTTTCTGAAGCTCGCAGCGATCAACGATCATGTTACCAAGAAAGAACTCGATACATACAAAGATGCTAACAATGCGGCCATGTTCCGTGGCGGAGCCTCTTATGCAGATGCTATCAGTTTCGGGGCAGAGCAGGTAGATAAAAAACTCGTTGAAGAGTTTTCAAAAGTGAAAGGCAAGAAGGTGGTAAAATATAATGCAGAAGGGGATTTAACAGACTATTTACAATTATATGCCGACCTTGCCAAATAGTAATAACTAACCCATCTTTCATAAAATTTAACCTGTGCACAGAAGAGTTCTATCCCTTGCCCTGGCAGGATTTCTTGCAATTGTAATCTTTAACTGGAGTTGTACAAAACTAGACACTACCACCCTGGGCAGCGACCTGCTCCCGGAGGTTGATAATGTGCACACATTCGCCGATACACTTGACCAGCTTGTAGTAAAGCAACTGGAATTTGATGATACAACCATCGTATTCAATACCGATGGGCACGTGCTGGGAAATATCAATAATGATCCTGTTTTTGGTAAAACCTATGCAGAAGCATATCTTCAGCTTAAACCAGCCAGTTATCCATTTTTGTTAGGAGGAAGAAGCAGGGATTCTCTTGTAGGACTGGATTCTGTAGTACTTTGTTTATCTTATTCAGGTTTTTGGGGCGATAGCAATATTGTACAAAAGCTGCAGGTGTTTGAAGTTACCGATAATGTATTCAGGGATTCTGTATTTAAATCATTTCCTGTAAACAGGGATCCATTTACAACCGGCGCTTTGATCGGGGAAAAGAATGTAGACATCAGGAGGATGGCTGATTCCATTTACTTTGATCACCACAAGGATTCGGTTAACAACCAGATACGTTTCAAGCTCGACCCTGCTTTTGCAAACCGGCTTTACAACAGTGATTCTGCAGGTTCAGGCAGTGGCAATCATGCTTTTCACAATGATTCCATCTTCAGGCATGAATTCAATGGCTTTGCCATCAGGCCCACCGGTCCGGGTAATGCACTTATATACACCGGCCTTTCTGATGCAAAAACAAGGCTTGAAATACATTACAGGATAAAAGTGCCGGGCGGAAAGATCGACACGACTTTTGAATCTTTTGTTCTCAATACAAATGCATTCGGTGCAAGCCTGAGTGCAACAGCCAACCTGATCAAACGCGACAGGTCGGGCACGCCATCAACCACGCCATCTACGGATGAGATATACCTGCAAACGCAACCGGGTACTTATGCCAACATTGAAATTCCGGAGCTTACAGGTTATTCAAATCGCATCATCCACAGGGCAGAACTTGTTATCAAACAGATTCCTGAAAACCCATTGTATGATACGTTGTTCTCTCCGCCGGGATACCTGTACCTTGACCTGAGAGAACCGGGAACAGCTGATCCTCCTAAATTCAAACCGATATACATAGATCTCAATCCATCATCACCGTATGACCCGGATTATTCAACTTCCAGTGTTTATTTCCCTACTTCCGGGGTTGATTTTGCTTACTTCGGCGGATATGAAAGAAAGATGGCCGGGCCTGCAGGAGGAATGATCACGTACTATAATATCAACATCAGCAGGTATGTTCAGAAGATGGTGAAGGAACAAAGCACCAATTATGCCATGAGGTTGTTCCCGGCATTCAACATACGTTACCCGCAATATTTCGGGAAAGATAATTACCTGGGATATTCTGCTTATGCCAACTCAATAGCCCGCGGTCGAATAAAAATAGGAAGTGGAACAAACCCGAATTACAAGATGTACATCCGCATCGTTTATTCCAACATCAAGTAAAAATTTTCATATCAACACAAAGCCCTTTTGTATGTGTACAGAAGGGCTTTGTTACTTAAATGCACACCCTTATCTTTGCAATCTTAAAAAAACAAACATGCCTTATTTATTTACATCAGAATCAGTTAGTGAAGGACATCCTGATAAAGTCGCAGACCAGATAAGCGACGCTCTTATTGATAATTTCCTGGCATTCGATCCCGCCAGTAAAGTAGCCTGTGAAACACTCGTTACAACCGGCCAGGTAGTATTGGCAGGTGAAGTGAAAAGTAAGGCATACCTGGATGTGCAGGAAATTGCAAGAGGTGTGATCCGCAAGATCGGTTACACCAAAAGTGAATATATGTTTGAAGCAAATTCATGTGGTATCCTTTCCGCCATTCATGAACAATCAAGTGATATCAACCAGGGTGTAGATCGGAAAAAGAAAGAAGAACAAGGCGCCGGCGACCAGGGAATGATGTTCGGTTATGCTACAAACGAAACCGACGACTACATGCCACTTGCATTGAACCTCGCTCACAAACTGCTGGAAGAACTGGCAGCTTTGAGAAGGGAAAACAAACAGATCAAATACCTCCGTCCTGATGCGAAAAGCCAGGTAACGCTGGAATATGATGATAACAACAAACCCGTTCGTATTGATGCGATCGTGGTTTCTACACAACACGATGATTTCGGGAATGATGATACCATGCTGGCGAAGATCAAAAAGGACATCATCAATATCCTCATCCCAAGGGTGAAAGCAAAATATCCGAAATACGCTCACCTGTTCAACAACAAGATCAAATACCATATCAATCCAACAGGTAAGTTCGTGATTGGTGGTCCGCATGGCGATACAGGTCTCACAGGTCGCAAGATCATTGTGGATACTTATGGTGGTAAAGGCGCTCATGGTGGTGGCGCTTTCAGCGGAAAAGACCCCAGCAAGGTTGACCGTTCTGCTGCTTATGCTACGAGGCATATTGCGAAGAACCTGGTTGCCGCCGGGTTGTGTGATGAAGTATTGGTACAGGTATCATACGCTATCGGTGTTGCACAGCCTACCAGTATCAACGTGGTTACTTATGGTACTGCTAAAGTGAATATGACTGATGGTGAGATCGCAGAAAAAGTTATGAAGATGCCTTGCTTCGACATGCGTCCTTACTTCATCGAACAGAGATTAAAACTCCGTAACCCGATGTACAGTGAAACGGCTGCTTATGGCCACATGGGACGTAAGAATGAAGTAGTAGAAAAAACTTTTGTTTCTCCGGATGGTAAATCCATTAAGAAAAAAGTTGAACTCTTTACATGGGAAAAACTGGACGCAGTTAAAGATGTGAAGAAAGCTTTCGGATTGAAATAATTCTTTTATGCATATTGCAAAGCCCTCTGTTTAAAGAGGGCTTTTTTGTTGAATTCAATACTGTGTGCAGAGCTGTAATAAAAACCTTCCGGTTGAAATTAGATCATCTAAAACTGCATATTGCCTGCTGAATATTTTAGCTTTGCATGCATCTTCAAACAACAACATACATGAAATCGTTCCGCCACCAGCACCAACGACCCAAAAAGAATACCCTGATCGTAGGCCGCCAGGCTGTTATCAAGGCAATGCAGGAGGGCAGGGCGCTGGAAAGAATCTACCTGCAGGCAACGGTGCATGGGCCGGTGATTGATGAGATCAGGAGCCTGGCAGCCGAAAACCAGGTTCCCATCAACAAAGTGCCTGTTGAAAAACTGAACAACATGAATGTGAGCAACCATGAAGGTTGTATTGCACAGATATCCAAAATTCAGTACCAGGACCTGCAACAGGTTATTTCATTTGTAGTGGATAAAGGCGAAACACCCTTGTTGCTCATCCTGGATGGCATCACAGACATACGGAATATCGGGGCCATAGCCCGCAGTGCTTATGCTTTTGGCGTACATGCGATCATCATTCCTGATAAAGGTGTTGGCGCCCTTAATGAAGATGCCATACTCACTTCTGCAGGCGCACTGGAGAAACTGGCAGTATGCCGCGTTAACAGCCTCATGAAAGCTGTGGATGAAATGCACCTCAATGGCATCCGGGTTTTTGCAACTGAAATGACGGCAGCGAAAAAAATTGCTGATGCAGATTTTTCCGTACCGGCGGCGATTGTAATGGGAGGAGAAGAGAAAGGTATTTACCCGGCACTCATGAAAATATGCGACGAGCAGGTTCATATTCCCATGCCCGGCGATTTTGAGAGCCTGAATGTATCAGTGGCAACTGGTATTATTTTGTACGAAGCCGTAATGCAAAGGCTTGGCAATTCGCAATAAATTTGAATCATGTCAGCAACAAAAAAAATAAAACTCATTGAATGTCCCCGTGATGCCATGCAGGGATGGGGGCACTTCATACCTACAGAGAAAAAAACAGCTTATATCAATGCCTTGCTGCGGGTGGGTTTTGATACCATTGATTTCGGAAGCTTTGTTTCACCGAAAGCCATTCCTCAAATGGCAGATACAAAGGAAGTGCTGAAAGGCCTTGACATGAGTAATACCAATAGCCGGCTGCTCGCTATTATTGCCAACCTGCGGGGCGCTACAGAAGCCGTGGTTTATGATGAGATCAGTTACCTGGGTTTCCCTTTTTCCATTTCAGAAACATTTCAGCAGCGTAATACCAATGCTTCTATTGCTGATTCTTTTAAAGTAGTGAGTGAAATCCAGGAGCTTTGTATCAAGAACGGGAAGGAACTTGTTGTTTACATATCCATGGGATTTGGTAACCCTTATGGCGACGAGTATAATGAAGGCATCGTAATGCATTGGGTAGAAAAAATGGCAGCGCTTGACATTAAAATCATTTCACTGGCCGATACTGTTGGATTGGTCAAACCAGAACAGGTTAGATCCGTAGCGAGCAAAGTGATCCCGGCTTTCCCCGGAATTGAAACGGGCGTTCATCTTCATTCGGCTCCCGCAAACCGGATAGCCAAACTGGATGCAGCCCTGGAACATGGTTGTACAAGATTTGATTCGGCGATCAAAGGAATAGGAGGGTGCCCCATGGCTGGTGATGAGCTGGTTGGCAACATGGATACAGAAGTAATGATCGCTCATTTTGAACAAAAAGGACTTCACCTGGATATCGATTACGAACAGTTGGCTGTCTGCAACCGGATGGCGAGCGAAATATTCATTTGATTTTTCTGAACGAATTTTAGTCAATGGATTTTCATGCAGAATTTTTTCCGAGGGCGTTCCCGGCCAAAATAAACCACCGGCACAAACTGATGCTGGTTGGTTCCTGCTTTACCGAACAGATCGGCAATAAACTTGCCCAGCACAAATTCAGCGTGCTAGAAAATCCCAATGGCATTTTATTCAATCCTGTAAGCATTTCACATGCGGTAAGGTCTTACGTGCAGGGGAAATTATACAACGGTAACGAACTTTTTTACAGCAACGAACTCTGGGGAAGCTGGCAACATCATACCCGTTTTTCAAGCATTGATAAACAGGTTTCATTGGAAAGGATCAATGATTCACAAAAAAAAGCATCGGCATTTATTAAAGAAGCCGACTGGCTGCTGCTTACGTTAGGTTCAGCTTTTGTATATGAAGACAGGGCGATTGAAAACAACGGTAACTATGAAAATGTAGTGGCCAATTGCCACAAAGTTCCTGCAGATAAATTCAACCGCAGGCTTTTATCTGCCGAAGAGGTTAAAGATATTCTTCAGCAGATGATGCAGGAAGTGAAAAAGCAAAACCCGGGCGTGAACTTTATTTACACGATCAGTCCTGTTCGCCATTTGCGGGAAGGCTTTATAGAAAATAACAGGAGCAAAGCCACACTGATACAGGCCGTGCATACTCTTACGAATGATGTTGATATATTTTATTTCCCGGCTTATGAACTGGTGATCGATGATCTTCGTGATTACCGTTTTTATGCAGAGGATATGGCGCATCCCAACTATGCAGCCACCAATTATGTTTGGGAGAAATTCATAAATGCATGCATTGATGAACCGTCGCAGCAACTGATGAAGGAGATTGCCATCATTACGGCAGCTTTTAATCATAAACCATTTAATCCCGGCTCAGAACAGCATAAAAAATTTCTGCAATCGAATATTGATCGTGTGAATCAACTTACATTGCGTTCCCCTTATTTAAACTTTGACAAGGAACTGCTTTATTTTTCCTCTGGCTTATAAAAAAGAGCAGGCGATTTTTTTCGTCTCTAACACAAAGTGAATTTTCAATCGTCGGGCAGCATACAGGCGCATGGCGTTGTCTTGCTTTCATGCAGAAACTAATTTGCTTTATGAGCTTTATGGTCATCTTCACCGTTCAGGCTCAACACAACGATCATGGTGTTAAGGGTAGGAAACACAGGCAGGGGCCCGATAGATTGATAGGAGTTTTTATCAACCCGCTCTCTCCACTCGAACCACAGCAGGGGGCAGTGGGTGCCGGTATAAATGTAATGCTGGCCCATCGCTGGGATATCAGTCTAGAACTTAATTATCTTTTTGAGGGATTTGTGCAGGATATGGATGATTACAGTTCACATGGATATCGAGGCATTTTTTCCGTTAAGCGGTTCTCCAAAAGCAGGATATTTTTTTACGGGATTGATACAAGATTGAAATATTTTTCATTTACCGACAAACAGAATTTTGCAAGTGCTGCAACACCAGATACACTTTTTAATTTCAGGTACAATGGCAGTAATACGCTTTTTGGAATAGCAGCTATCACCGGACTCAGGTTACCCATCTCAAAAAATAAAAAATGGGCTTTTGAGTTACAAACCGGGATTGGAAATAAATACCGGGATGTGTCAAGAAAGAATATTCCTTCGGGGTATTATTATTTTAATAGCGAAAAATCAATAGATCTTAATGTGCTGGAATTTCAGAAGACAAGCGGGGGATTCAATTTTTATTTTCCATCAGCCATCCGCATCATGTACTTTTTTTAATGAACGCGGTCACCTCTTAATTCAATGCTGTTCATCACGCCCTTTTCATAAGCAAGCCATTCGGCCCAGCGTTGGCGTACCATTTTTTTATCTAGATAATGTTCAGCCAGTGTAATGAACAGGGTATAATGCCCGGCTTCGCTTTCCATGAATTTGCGATAGAATGAACGCATGTAAGCATCATCAAGGCCTTCACTCAATCTTTTAAAGCGCTCACAACTCCTGGCTTCAATGAGCGCCATGGTAAGCATCTGGTCGAGAAATGCGGCATCACGGCTTCCGCCTTTCGCCTGGAATTCGAGAAGTTTATTTACATAAACATCTTTACGCTGTTTACCCAACTGCAGGTTTCTTTTTTTCAGTTCAGCAAGAACCATCCTGAAATGTCCCCATTCCTCTGTAACAATCGGCGCCAGTTCTTCAACAAGCAATTGTTTATCGGGATTTTTCTGGATGAGGCTGATACAGGTAGTAGCTGCTTTCTGTTCGCAGTAGGCGTGATCTGTGAGTACTTCTTCGAGTTGCATCTCGGCGAGATTCACCCACCTGGGATCTGTCGGCAATTTCAATCCCAGGATGTTTCTTGTATGTTCGCTCAGTAGTTCTTCCATCAGGCAAAAATATAATTTTAAGCAATGCCGGAACCTTCATTCAACCGCAGCGATTCACCACAACCATATTTTGATTAATTTACGCCCTTTAATTCCCTGTATGAGAATATTCTTTGCTGTTTTGATTGCTGCCCTCACTGCCGGTATATGTTATATACTGGACACGAAAACACTGCTACCGGCTCCATTGGGGAAACTGCTGGCTCCTCAGCAGGGGATATGGCAGAATGCTGAGCCGGTGAATGCTGATTTTTCTGAAAATATTTTCCTGCAGGGTGTGGAAGGTAAAGTGGATGTTTACCTTGATGACAGGCTGGTGCCTCATGTATTTGCAGAGAACGAAACCGATGTGTATTTCGTGCAGGGATTTCTTCATGCAAAATTCAGGTTGTGGCAGATGGAACTTCAGACCATGGCAGCAGCCGGCAGGGCCAGCGAGATCGTTGGCGACAGGGCACTTGAACATGACCGTGAATTCAGGCGCCTCGGAATGGTGTATGCAGCTGAAAATTCACTGATGGCCATGGAAGCAAACGATACCACCAAAAAAGAATGTGATGCTTATACGGCCGGTGTGAATGCTTATATTGCCAGCCTGCCCGACAGTAAACTTCCTATCGAATACAAACTCCTTGGTCATAAGCCGGAAAAATGGAACAACCTCAAAACGGCTTTGTTCCTCAAATACATGTCGTACAACCTGGCGGCACACGAGTCAGATTTTGAAATGTCGAACGCCAGGAATTTCTTCAGCAAAGAAGATTTTGCAAAACTCTATCCCGAGATACAGGATTCGATGGATTTCATCATACCCAAAGGAACTGTTTATCAAAAGCCAAAATTACAGGTAAAGGCTCCCGCAACTGCCGATTCATTATATTTCAGCAGGGATACAGTAACAGCAGCGGAAACAGCGAAGCCTGATAAAGATAATGGCAGCAACAACTGGGCAGTGAGCGGCAGTAAAACAGCCAGTGGCGCACCCATTCTTTGCAATGACCCGCACCTCGGGTTAAACCTTCCTTCGATCTGGTACGAAATGCAATTGTCAACGCCTTCTTTCAACGCTTATGGCGCTACCTTTCCCGGTGCACCCGGTGTGATCATCGGCTACAACGACAGTTGTGCATTCGGATTTACCAATGGAGGCAGGGATGTAAGAGATTATTACGAGATCAGGTTTAAAGACGACAGCCGTAAAGAGTATTGGTTCAACAATGAATGGAAGCGTACGGATTTCCGTTATGAACGCATCGGCATTGCGGGTAAACCGGATTATATTGATACGGTTGCTTATACAGTGTTCGGGCCGGTAATGTTCGATCATTCTTTCGGCGGAAAAAGATTCAGCAATAAAAAGAATTATGCAGTATGCTGGACGGCCCACAACAAAAGCAATGAGCTCATGATGTTTCACCTGTTGAACCGGGCTCATAATTATGAAGATTATACAAGAGCCGTTCTCAACCTGCATGCGCCGGGGCAGAACGTAGTTTTTGCAACCAAGAGCGGCGACATAGCGATGCGTACACAGGGAGAGTTTCCTGCAAAATGGAAAGGGCAGGGCGATTTCGTGATGCCGGGTACTGATAGCAGTTATATGTGGCAGGGCATGATACCGATGGATGAAACGCCTTATCAATACAATCCCGAAAGAGGTTTTGTGAGCAGCGCCAACCAGAGGCCGGCGGATTCAACTTATCCTTATTATCTCGGAAGGGAATATCCTGCACCAAGAGGCGTAATCATCAATAGAAAACTGTCTGCTATGACGGCAAAGGGGAATATCACAGCAGAGGATATGAAAACGATGCAGACAGATAATTACAATGTGTTTGCTGAAATGGCGATGCCCATTTTTATGAAGAACCTGCATGATTCTTTGTTGACAGAGCAGGAGAAAAAATATTATTTCCTGTTGAAGAACTGGGACCTCAGGAATAATTTTACCAGCAAAGGTGCTACTGTTTTTGTGCTTACCTGGAAGTATTTTAAGGACACCGTTTTTGCCGATGAATATGCCAAAGCACCAGTGAACACCATGTTGCCATTTGAGAGTACGCTCCTGGAAGGCGTGCTGAAGGATTCAGCTTATAAATTCCTGGACAATATCAATACGCCGCAAACAGAAACCCTCGCAGATGAAGTTACGATCGCATTCAAACGGGCCTGCAGGGAATTGGCTGTATTGGAAGCGGGCCACAGGCTGGATTGGGGATCCTATAAAGACACTCATATCAATCACCTGCTCAAGCTGTCAGAATTCAGCAGGGAACACCTGCAGATCGGGGGCGGTACAAACATAATCAATGCAACGAAAGAAGATCACGGGCCAAGTTGGCGGATGGTGGTAAGTCTGACCCAGAAAACAGAAGCTTACGGAGTTTACCCGGGTGGGCAGAGTGGTAACCCGGGAAGCAGTTTCTACGATAATTTCGTAGATAAATGGGTTGAGGGAAAATATTACACATTGTGGCTGATGACCAGGGAAGAAAAAGCAGACAAGCGGGTAAAATGGGTGATGCATTTCAGTAAAGGATAAAGTATAGGCCCAACACTTTCAAAATAATTTATCTTCACCCGAAACATATCATTTATAACCCAACAGCATTTTAATAACGATCATCATGAAATTTACAACCTCTCTCATACTGATGGCTTTCCTGGGTTTTGTATCATGCCTGTATTTTCCGTGGTGGAGTATCGCTGTTGTTTGCTTCCTGGTGTCTGTTCTTATCAACCAACGTGCCGG
>JAFDXA010000484.1 GCA_018268185.1 Bacteroidota bacterium | reverse complement strand
CAAGGATATCAATGTTCAGGCGGCTTATGCAAAATACGCAGCCAATGCTGGAAATGTTTTTTTTCTGAAGAACTGCGGTAATATTAAAATTTCAGGATTAACGATCGATGGAAATGTTCCGGGTTTTATCCTGGGTGGTAACTGGGGAACAGGAAGAAATGCTTATGAACTGATCCATTATGGAATTAATATTCTTGATTCTCATGATATCGGTATCAGCAATTGTAATATCAGCAATTTTTCTTGTGATGGGATTTATATAGCTAATATGGGGCAGGAGTTAAAAACATATAAAATCGTGGTCGATAAATGCAAGGTAAATTATTGTGGCAGGAATGGTTTGAGCTGGATCGGTGGCGAAGACATCAGGGTAACCAACTCGGTGTTTTCGAACCAGGGCCAGGGTCTGGTGCAAGAGTCGCCGGGAGCCGGAATCAGCGTTGAAGTTGAGAACAGCAGCTTCTGTCGCAAAGGGTACTTCTATAATTGTATTGCTGAAAATAACAGCGGTTCTGCCATTACTTCTGGCAGTAAGAGCCTCGCCACTGATGTTGTTTTCAAAAAATGCAGCGCCGCTTCTCCCGGCTATTACTCTGTTTTTGCAGATGCGGCAAAACACAGGTTTGAAGATTGCAGGTTCTACGGAACAGTGCTTGTGTGGTACCGGGCTGCTGGCGCTGATGATGCCGTACAGTTCAGGCGCTGTGTTTTTGAAGAAAATTATAAAGGAAAGAAAATGTATGACGGCAGTTATCAGCTGGGCGTAGAAGCAACTGCTACGATCATTGATAGCTGCGAATTCCGGGCTTATTCAACTGCAAGCTATTACCTGAACGGGCTTACAAAAGATTGCGCAGCCGGTAATCCTCAAAAGATCAAAGTAAGTAACTGCAGCTTCTATAACTACAGTAAAACAGGTACGCAACTTGGCAGCAAAATCGCAGGCATTGGAGGCCATACAGTATTTTACAACAGCAGGTTTTATGCAGATCCATCCTTTCGATTCCAAAATGGATTTGAAGCGAATTGCAACGCCGATGCGGGAAAGAACACTTCCCTTCCTCTACCCGGAAATTCAAAGTATTAAGAAATGCATGTTGTTTTGCAATGATGCAAGTTGTTTTTTTCTCCCTTTGTCCTGTTGTTTTTCTGAACCCCCAAAAACAATAGCACTTATATTTGCAAACCAGTTAGTGGCAGCGATCGGTGAAACCATAGCACATGAGAAAAAAATTACTCCTTACCATCAATTCTTTACGCTCAGGGGGCGCCGAAAGGGTAGTTTCACAACTGCTTACTCATTTACAGGATGACTTTGATATACATCTTGCTTTGTATAACAAGGTGATTGAGTACGAAATTCCCAAGGACATTAAAATAATCGACCTTAAGCAATCAGAAGCCGATAACCAGTTTCTTACTTTGCTCAAGTTGCCGCTGCTTTCATACCGGCTCAGCAGGTACTGCAAAAAAAATGATATTGTTCATAGTGTGGCATTTCTGAACAGGCCCTGTTATATCAATGCCCTGATGCGCAAGTGGTGGGGATACAAAGGGAGAATAGTTATGTGCGAACGTACGCATCAAAGTACCATGCTGCAAACCAGGGGAAGGCTCACAAGGTGGATCACGAAATTCCTGGTAAAATTCTCATACAACCGTGCAGATCTCGTATTGGCCAATTCAAAGGCCATGAAGATCGATATTGAAAAATACCTTGAAGTTAAAACTCCCGTGAGGGTTATATACAACCCGGTTGACCTCGTTGAATTAAAAACAAAAATGAATGAACCGGTTCCCTATGAGTTTGATCCGGCCGTTTTTTATTTTATTTCTGTAGGAAATTTCAGAAAGGAAAAAAACTACCCGCTGTTGCTGGAAGCTTTTGCAACCATAAAAAAAGACAATTGCAAACTGCTGCTTATCGGCGGAGGTTATATGGAAGATGTGCTTAGAAAAAGGGTTGAAGAACTCGGGCTGCGTCAGTCTGTTGTTTTTTGTGGAAAAGACAGCAATCCGTTCAAATACCTGAAACATGCACAATGTTTCGTGATGTGTTCAGATGTTGAAGGCTTCCCCAATGTACTGCTGGAGGCCATCGCCTGCGGTAAGGCTGCAGTGTCTACGGATTGTAAATCCGGCCCGAGGGAATTACTGGCGCCACATACAGATATAGCTTACCAGCTTACTGATAAATACAGTATTGAAGAATTCGGACTGCTTTCTCCGGTAAACAACCCTGTTATGCTGGGCAAAGCCATGTTAAGACTGATGGAAAACCCGGCTTTAAGAAAAGTGCTTGAAGAAAAGTCAGAAGCGAGGGCTGTTCAGTTTGATATCAACCAGATCAGGCAACACTTTGTTTCGGCATTTGAGGGTTAGTCTTTTGGTATTTATACAGTATATACAAAATGCCGCATGTATAAAACGGGAGCAAAGGCAAACGATACCTGGCCAATGTTCCGAAGTTGAAAGTTGACAATCCAACCAGCGCCCCGAATAACAGGGCATAAACAATACAGAGGAATATGAAAGGGTCTTTATAGATCTCTTTAAAAAATCTTCCTATACCTACTTTAAACATAACATACAAGGTGAATATGAGCAGGAAGAAACTCTCTCCGGCCGAAAAGAGCATGATCACTTTTTTTGATTCCCATAAAAAAGGCCTGTAGATAGCTGCTACGATGCCGGCAGGCATTTTCTTTATAAATCCGCCTATTGTAGGTTCAAATTCACCGAGGTCGAAAACAGATCCTTTATCGGCGTCTTCGGCAGTAAGATAAATGCCCTGCTGTTCTTTTACCGTATCCAGAACTTTTTCCATGGAGTAGCCGCCCAATACATCATCAATTTTGTCTTCAAAGATGAAGTAAGTACTTACCGCAATAATGATCAGGCTGGGAAATACGAGCCTGCGAATGAATGAATTCCTGATTTTTCCTACCAGCAGGCTGATGATGTAAAAAATATAGGTTGGAATGAAGGCCGCTATGATATAGATCTTCACAAACCCGATAATGGTTATACAAAGCAGCAGGATTATGATATACCGGGCATTGATATTACGCTTCATGAACAATTGATGACTGCTGTAGATCATCCATCCGAGTGCGGCCATACATACTGTATCTTTTAAGATGCCGGATCCATACACAGCCATGGAGGGAAAGAACAGGATGAGCCACGAAAGGCGCTTATCCCACCCGGGCATGATGTCATTGAATGTTACAAACATTTTCCATATACCCGAATACGACAGGATGCAGAAGAACAGCGTAACAATAAGGTATCGGTAGAAACTGATGTACGACAATAGCAATGCGATCTTCTCTACGGTCCAGCCACCTTCATTTCCAGAACCGATGATGTCGTGCACTTCGCGGCCATAGTGGTTGTCCATCAGCAGTATTTTGAACGTTTCATTCCCATCCCGGATGAGATGCTGCATAAAAATGGCATCCTTGAAATAGGTGAGGCTATCGCCGTACCCGTAATAGAACTTCAGAAGCAAACCATAAAAGATGGCACAGAAAACTTTAAACAGGAATCCTTTGATGAGGTATTTCTGAATAAGCGGGTTGTCGGGATTTTTTTTCCTGATGATGAAAAGTATGCCGAGCAAGAGGGTCAAATACAGCGGTACCAGTATAACATCGATCCAGTCAATTATTTCTTTGTACATGTATTTTTAATTAGGCTGTTGCAGCAGCCGTTAAAGCGATAAGCAAAATTGGGTTATTTTTACGCTTCCTGCAAAATCAAGGCAATATAGTAAAAATGAATTATCGATTGATGAGGATCACGGCCGCTTCACTTGCGTTGAAAATATCAGTGAGGGGTCAGATGAAGTACATGAGGAGCCATGGTTTTGATGTAACAATGGTAAGTTCTCCCGGCCCGGAAGTTGATGAAGTGATCGCTGCTGAAGGTTGCCCACACATTGCCGTTAACATCAGCAGGAAGATAACACCATTCGGCGACCTGGTTTCTATCTATAAACTTTACCGTGTTTTCAGGAAATACAAACCACACGTGATCCATTCAGAAAATCTGAAGGCAAACCTGCTTGGCATGATCGCAGGATGGCTGGCAAAGGTTCCGGTTCGCATACAAACCATGGCCGGACTGGTATCGCCCAATGTGCCTTCACTAAAGGGAAAACTCATACGAATAGCCGAGATCATCAGTTTCCGGTTTGCAACCGATGTGTGGCCCAACAGCAACTCTTCACTTCAATACATGGTAAACACCGGTATGATCAAACCCGGAAAAGCAAGGGTTATCGGCGGCGGATCTTCCAATGGTGTTGATCTTCAGAAATACAACCGGGAAGTGATCAGCGAAAGCAGGCTGGAGGAATTCAGGAAAACAATCCAATACAAGCCGGGGGAAAGGGTTCTGCTTTTTGCCGGCAGGATGGTGAAAGATAAAGGTGTACAGGAACTGGTTGCAGCTTTTCTGCGGCTGCAGGAACAATTTCCTTCCTTAAAACTGGTGTTGCTAGGCCCCCTGGAAGAAGATCTTGATCCCTTGAATACTGTTACCAAAGAAGCGATCAGGGATAATAGATCTATCATTCATATCAACTGGACAGACGAGGTAGAATATTATTTCGCCCTCGCAGAACTGTTCGTTTTTCCATCTCACCGGGAGGGCTTTCCGAATGTACTCATGCAGGCAGGCGCCATGAAGGTTCCGGTTGTTTGCTCAGATATTGTAGGTAATATTGATATTGTTGATGATAAAAAAAGCGGGCTTTGGCATTATGTAAAACAGGAAGAAGACCTGTACCAGAAAGTGCTTTTCGCTTTAAATAACAGCGCTGAGATGAAAGCTATGGCTGATGCCTTGTATAAAAAGATGACCGGCAGTTACGACCGGTTTGTGCTGTATGCAAAATACCGCGATGCTTATATTGAACTGATTAAAAAAAGAGCTGCTGCATAATTCTGAAATCACTTGACGGAAAAGAAAATATATATCATACTAACAGGTGTACACGAGCGAAAAGCGTTCGACCTTTTTAATATCCTTCGCCGTAATCACAGGCAATATGAATTGCTGCTGTTTGATTATAAGGATACAAAAATATCCTTGCCGTTGGTATATGGCATGAAGGTACACAGGCTTTCTAAAGACGATTTCAAGTTGTTTGAGAATGAGCTGCTCCAGGCGCTTAAAAATTACAGGGAACATACACTTATTTATATTCCCTTGATGGATAATTACAACGGGTTCTTCTACCGTTTTATGCAGGCTCATCCTTCAGTGCTTACCACCGCCATGCCTTCTTTTGAAAGTTTCAGTACGGTTATTGATAAGATAAAGTTTCAGCAGTTTTGCGAATCGAACCAGTTGCCGGTTCCCGCTTCTTTTCAGAAAAATAACATGAATGACCTGCGTAATAATTTCCGTCCATTGATCATCAAACCCAAAACCGGTGCCGGTTCTGTAGGTATTTCATTCATCAGCACAAAAGAAGAACTGGAGAGGTTTGAACAAATTGATTTCAGCCAGTATGTAGTACAGGAAAGAATTGACAACATCAATATTGAAGGTGGATTTTTCCTGATGAACAAAGGGCAACTGGTTTCTTACTATGGTCATCGCCGTATCCGTGTATTTCCTGAAACGGGTGGTGTAACCGTTTATTCCGAATATGAAACCAAAGAGGAACTGAAAAACCTTGGCGGCAACCTGTTGAACAAACTCCAGTGGCATGGAATAGCCATGGTTGAGTTTTTATTTGATAAACAGCAAGGCCGATACCGGATCATCGAAGTGAATCCACGCTTGTGGGGATCTTATCTGCTGTCGGAATTTGCCAATACCGGTTTCACGGAAAATTATATCAACCTCTGTCTGGGTAAACCAACGAGGGAATTTCAACGCAGACCCAATACCAGGATTCGCTGGCTTTTCCCTTTTGATATACTGCTGTACGTAAAGCGTAAAGGCAGGATCAAAGGTTTCTGGAAATTGAGCAGGGCAAATACCTGCTATATTGATCTCACCTATGCCCGGTTTTTCCAGGCCATACGGTATATGATCTATTTTACCTGCAATGTGAACTCGTTCAAAAGGTTCTTCAAAAAAACGGCTTCTAAAAAGACTGTCTGAGCCACCCCTCTGGGAAAAGCACCACTACATCTATTTTCGAACCCTTGTGCTGCAGTTACTCAGGAATCGTTTATTTTTATCGGGTTATCAGCATTTTAGCACACAATTATTAGTGAAAACACACGTTTAAATGCCGGTTGTTGTATTTGATTTCGACAAAACGCTCACAAAGCAGGACACCGTAATGGGTTTCCTGGAATCGGCATCTGTTAAACCACTGGTGCCACTCCGGAAATGGGTGATGCTTTGCTGGGCAGTATTGCATAAGTTGAAACTCATCAGCAATAACCGGTTGAAACAGGCAGGTGTAAAGCTTTTTTTGGAAGGAATGAGCAGGGAAATGATCAGGCAAAAGGCAGCGCAATATGCTTCAGGCATTCAGTTGAATGATCTCTACCGCAGCGAATACCTTTTGAAGTTCCCGGAAGCCATCATTGCAACAGCTTCTTATGAAGATTATGTGAAACCGCTGTTTGGTAAAAGTTTAATACTTGGCGCTAAGCTGGCATACAAAGATGACGTGGTTTCGGGACTGCTCAGGAATGCCTACGGTGCTCAAAAAGTGAACCTGTTGAGAGAACGGGGCATAACAAAAGTTGATATTTTTTACACCGATAGTTTCAGCGACCAGGCAGTGATGGATATTTCAGAAACTGTGTACCTGGTAAAAAATAACAACATTAAAAAAATTAAGGGATAATTTTGCTTCCTTGAAGTACTATATATGAAAAGAACTATTTTGATCACAGGCGGTGCAGGATTTATTGGATCCCACTTAACCCGCCTTTTTGTTACCAAATACCCCGACTATAAAATCGTAAACCTGGATAAGCTTACTTATGCAGGCAACCTCGAAAACCTGAAGGATATTGAGAAGGCTCCCAACTACGAATTTGTGAAAGGAGATATTACCGATATGGGTTTTATAAAGGACCTTTTTGCAAAGCATCAATTTGACAGCGTACTTCATTGTGCCGCCGAAAGTCATGTAGACAGGTCTATAACTGATCCGCTGGCCTTTGTGAATACAAATGTGATTGGCACAGTTACCTTACTGCAGGTAGCCAAAGACAGCTGGAAAGATAAAATGGACGGAAAAATATTTTACCATATTTCAACAGATGAAGTATATGGTTCGCTGGGTGAAGAAGGGTTTTTTACAGAAGAAACAAAATACGATCCCCGCAGTCCATACTCTGCATCCAAAGCTTCTTCAGATCATTTTGTGAGAGCTTATCACCATACTTACAAACTGCCGGTGAAACTTTCCAATTGTTCAAACAATTATGGGCCCTATCATTTCCCGGAAAAACTGATTCCTTTGTGCATTCACAATATCATCAACAATAAACCATTGCCTATTTATGGTAAAGGGGAAAATGTGCGTGACTGGCTGTTTGTTGAAGATCATGTTCGTGCCATAGATGTAATTTTTCATAAAGGTGAAATTGGTGAAACATACAATATCGGCGGCCACAACGAATGGACGAATATTGCACTGGTAAAAGAGCTATGCAAGCAAATGGATTCAAAACTCAACAGGCCGGCCGGTACGAACGAAAAACTGATCACTTATGTAACCGACAGGGCTGGTCACGATCTTCGTTATGCCATAGATGCAAGCAGGCTAAGAGACGAATTGGGCTGGATGCCTTCACTGCAATTTGAAGAGGGACTTTCCAGGACGATCGATTGGTACCTTGCGAACACAGAATGGCTTCAGCATGTAACAAGTGGGAATTATCAGAAATATTATGAGGGGATGTATGCGGGAAGATAGTTGAGTGGTTTATGGGCTGATCGGATTAAGAAAGTTTAGTTTGGCTGAATAAAGTTTTGGGGAGGGTTTAGGAAGGTTTAGTAGGTTTACGTAGAACCTACAAATGATGAAAACATACTCTTTTGAAAAACTCCTTTGCTGGAAGAATGCCAAAAAGCTGGCAATATGGATATATAAAAAACAGACTTATTCCCGAAGGAAGAAAGATTTGGAATGACCAGCCAGATGAGAAGGGCAGCGATATCTGTAGTATCTAACCTCGCAGAAGGAACTTCAAGAATATCTAAAAAGGAACAGGCACATTTCAGTGTAATTGCGTACAGCAGTACAATTGAATTGCTGAATGATCTGATTATAGCGAGAGAGTTAGGTTTTATTTCAGATGAATTATACGAAGAAGGAAGAATGATTATTGAATACCAAACTTTCTTAATTTCAAACTTAAGAAGATCGTTGGTACATTCACCTAAACATTCTAAACAGGCAAAAGAATAAGATCGCCAAAAAATAAGACATTTTCAAATACAACCAAGTCTTCAACTTAATAACAATGAAAGGAATTGTACTCGCCGGCGGATCAGGAACCAGGCTTTATCCCATTACCATGGGAATAAGCAAACAGCTGATGCCGATCTACGATAAGCCAATGATCTATTACCCGCTCAGTACGCTGATGCTAGCCGGTGTAAGAGATATTCTTGTAATAACAACACCGGAAGACCAGGCTCAGTTTATCCGCCTGCTTGGCGATGGCAGCCAATGGGGTTGCAATATCAGTTATGAAAAACAGGAAGTGCCGAACGGACTGGCACAGGCTTTTGTAATCGGGGAAAAATTCATCGGTAATGATAGTGTGGCGCTCGTACTGGGTGATAATATCTTTTATGGAAGTCGCTTCGGTAAACTACTTCAGGATGCGGCCGACCCAGAAGGCGCCGTTATCTTT
>JAFDXA010000483.1 GCA_018268185.1 Bacteroidota bacterium | reverse complement strand
CGGCTGCGTAATTGAAATACTGCTGGTGAAGGAATACAGATCCATCTTCATAAACAGTACAGAGTTTATCTGCAATGATATTCCTGAAATGGATCGTTTGTTCCGAATCCCTGTTGCCATAAGGAGCCAATCCCATCAGTTTATATTCCCCGGAATTCACCCTGAAACCGAGGTAATAAGTAAAAGCAGAATACAACAATCCTATAGAATGCGGAAAGTGCATTTCCTTTATACAGGTAAGTTGATTGTTCTTTGCATGAAAGACTGTGGTAGTTGCAGATTCTCCTACTGCATCTATTGTAAGCACAGCCGCTTCGTTAAATGGAGAGCTGTAATAAGCGCTTGCTGCATGAGAAAGATGATGTTGTGAAAAAAGAATTTTACAGCTAAGTTTTTTTCCGGGATTAAAAGCATCCAACTCTTCCCTGATTATTTTCTTCACGAAGAGTTTCTTCTTCGTCCACAAAGGAATGGCTTTCAAAAATGAACGGATACCCTTGGGAGCAAAAGCAAGATAGGTTTCGAGCAGTCTCTCAAATTTGAGAAACGGTTTTTCATAAAAAACAACCGCTTCGAGTTCGTTCACATCAATATGTGCCTGATGAAGACAAAAACGAATGGCATTTATGGGGAAACTATCGTCGTGCTTTTTGCGGGTGAAGCGTTCTTCCTGTGCAGCGGCAATGATTTTACCATCCTGTATCAGCGCAGCAGCGGCATCATGGTAAAATGCTGATATGCCTAATATGTACATACTTATTCGAAACTGCTGTAAAAATAGGGAGTCTTTGCTTCGAACTCAGCACTGCAGGTGTCTACCATTTTAAATACCCTTGTGAGCCCGAGTTTTTTTCTTCTTTCATACAATTCTTCATCGGTGCCATCTTTCATGATCCTGCATATCTGCTCATCACTGAAACCGAGCCGCTTTGCTTCTTTGAGCAATTCATCGGGCAATGTCTGCATATTATGCTGCATGATCTCTTTCTCACAATCGCAGATCTTTTGTATCTGGTATATGAACCAACGATCTATACCCGTGCTTTCACAGATGCGCCGGATGCTTGCCCCGGCCATCAAAGCATCTTTGATACGGAAAAGCCGGTCCCACTTTGGGGTTTTAATATATTCCACCAATTCGTCGGCATGCATCAGGCTTTTACCGTAATATCCGAGTCCAACGGCTTCGTTTTCGAGGCTCTGGCAGGCTTTCTGCACCGCTTCTGCAAAACTTCTTCCAATACCCATCACTTCTCCCACGCTCATCATCTGGAAGCCAAGTGTATCTTTTGCGCCTTTGAACTTATCAAAATTCCAGCGTGGGATCTTTACGATCACATAGTCGAGCGCCGGTTCAAAATAGGCAGAAGTTGATTGCGTGATCTGGTTCTTCAATTCATCCAGGTTGTAACCAATAGCCAATTTGGCTGCGATCTTGGCGATGGGGTATCCTGTGGCTTTGCTGGCCAATGCTGAGGAGCGGCTTACCCTTGGGTTGATCTCCACAACAATGATTTCTTCTGTTTGTGGGTTCAGTGCGAACTGCACATTGCAACCTCCCGCAAAGTTTCCAAGCGCCCTCATCATTTTGATGGCAGTGTTTCGCATCAGCTGGTATGCTGTATCGCTGAGTGTCATGATCGGGGCTACGGTAATAGAATCCCCGGTATGAACACCCATCGGATCAAAATTCTCCACACCACAGATGATCACTACATTGTCTTTATTGTCGCGAAGTAATTCGAGTTCAAATTCCTTCCATCCCAATACCGCTTTTTCAACCAGCACTTCGTGGATGGGACTTGCCATCAAACCACTGTTGAGCGCTTCATCCAGTTCATCTTTACTGAATACAATACTTCCGCCTGTTCCCCCAAGAGTAAAGGATGGCCTCAATACGAGCGGAAATCCTATCTGCTGTGCAAACTCCTTTCCTTCCAGGAATGAGTTGGCTATTTTGGCCGGACAAACCGGGATGCCCATTTCGATCATCCAGTTGCGGAATTTTTCCCTGTCTTCGGCTTTATCAATGGCTTTGATATCCACTCCGATCAGTCTTACTCCAAATTTCTCCCAGATGCCGAGTTCATCAACTTCCTTGCAGAGATTGAGCGCTGTTTGTCCGCCCATGGTTGGCAGTACCGCGTCGATCTTATTTTCTTCCAGAATCTTTTCAATACTTTCAACAGTCAATGGCAACAGGTAAACCTTGTCGGCCATCATGGGGTCGGTCATAATGGTTGCCGGGTTACTATTGATGAGGATAACTTTGATCCCTTCTTCCCGGAGGCTTCTGGCAGCCTGGGTTCCGCTGTAATCAAATTCGCAGGCCTGGCCGATGATAATGGGGCCGGAGCCAATGATCAGTACTGATGTTATGGAATTGTCTTTGGGCATAATGTAATTGCCACAGATAGGCGTGCAAAAATAACCGTAAAAACAAAGCGCCGCAAATTTTGCAGCGCTTAAACTTAAACTTTGTTATTGTACATCTATATAAACATCATAATCACCCTTTTCGTTAAACAGCAGGTCGACCGATTCTCCATTGTTGAGGTAAAAAATTGCCCGGAATGGAAAAACCACATCTGTAATATTTGTAATACTGCTGTTGGATAGCTGCTGGCTGGTTTTATTGTTATACTGACCTGCAAGAATTGTTATGCTGGAAATATTAATGGCAATATCCCTCAACTGGTGAACGGTGATAAGAATATCATCTCCTTTTTCATTCAGCAAAGAAAAATTAACCTTGCCAATATGTGTGGTGGATGCTACAACCTCGTACTTGTTTTCATAATGACCAACGTATTTATCCTTTTTCCAATAACCTGTAATTACAGAATCATCCCCATTGGCGCCTTCGTAATACATATCACCTTTCCCTTCTTTTTTTCCTTTTTTGAAACTACCGATAAAGTAATGGCCATCTTTCCAGATATACATTCCTTTACCCTCGGGGTAACCATCTTTAAAATCGCCTTCGTACTCATCTGTACCAACTGATTTACCTTTCCCGCTGGCCTTGCCGTTTTCACAATCCCCGGTATAATTGCCTTTGATTTCAGCAAGCTTAACTTCACAGGTTTGCTGCGCTACAGATATTGAAGTGATAAAAAAAAGCAGCAGTATTGCAGCAACATATTTCATACGGTGTAATTTTGGATTAATGTTTGATTTATTTTTATGATTTAAAATAAGGCATTTATTTCCACATCTTGAAACCCGGAACCATCAGACCGTTTGTTTTTTTTCTGCTTCTTTTAAGTGGTTTTACCCCTGTTATTCTTAAAGCGCAGTATTTCGCTCCCAAAAATTACCCACAACAGTATTTTCAATGGCCTGTGGGTGCCAAAGTTGGTATAGCTGCCAACTTTGGAGAATTACGCCCCAATCACTACCACATGGGGCTTGATTGCAAAACCGACCAAAGGGTAAATCTCCCGGTATATGCAGCTGCAGAAGGGTATATTGCCCGTGTTAAAATAGATGCAAATGGTTTTGGAAGAAGTATCACCATCAATCATCCAAATGGGCTTTCAACATTGTACGCTCACCTGAATGATTTTTACCCTGCATTGCAGCAATACATCGTACAGCAACAATACAGGCTGCAGCAATGGGATATTACAATCAACATTCCGGAAAACATGTTTCCGGTTAAGAAAGGCGATTTCATTGCTTACAGCGGAAATACCGGTGGTTCGCAGGGACCCCACCTTCATTTTGAAGTACGTGATACCGAATCTGATAAAGTACTGAACCCACTGTTGTTCGGATTCCCGATCCCCGATGCCATTGCACCCGATATTTTACGTCTCGCCGTATACGACAGGAGAAAAAGTGTTTATGAGCAAACTCCTAAAATATACCCGCTTAAAAAAACAAATGGCGTTTACAGAACAGCAGCTCCCGTTCTCGTGAATACAGACCTCGTAAGTTTTGCCATTACTGCTTACGACAGGTACACCGGTTCAACAAACCAGAACGGCATTTATTCGGCTGTGCTTTACCAGGATGACGTTGCGGTCTGCGGATTTGAAATGGACAGTATCAGTTACGATGAAACTAGATATTTAAACGCTCATGTCGATTACAAAACAAGAAGCGGTGGAGGCCCATGGCTCGAATTTGTATCAAGATTACCGGGTTATATAAATGGAATTTACAAAGGCGAAACCGGCGCCTGGCTGAATACAGACAGCCTGCATCAAATGCGTATCGTTGTGAGTGATGCAAATGGCAACAGCAGTACATTAGAGTTTTCAGTTAAAGCGAATGCTGTTGAGGGAAATAATAACGCAGTCGACAATGATCCTGTTTTCAAACCGGGCTTCATCAATGTTTTTGAAAACAACCGGGTAAGTTTTTACCTGCCTGAAAGACTTGTTTATGATTCTTTCCATTTCAGGTATCGTGAAATAAACCCGGGTAATAACAGCACCATTTTCCAGCTTCACAATACAACAGTTCCCTTGCATGGCTACTTCCCTATAAAAATAAAAGCTGATTTTCCTGTTAATGACACCGGCAGGATCATCATGAAAAGATTTGCAGGAAGCAAGGAGGATTACAAAAAAGCTGTTTATGAGAACGGGTGGTACAAAGCTTCTTTCAGGGAGTTCGGGAATTTTCAATTGCTGGTAGACAGCATCCCGCCAACCGTAACCCCGATCGGTTTTAAAGATGGCATGAATATGAGCAAGGCGGGGCGTATCAGATTTGCTGTGAGCGACAATTGCGAGGACATTAAAAAATTCACCGGCCTGCTCGATGGAAACTGGATACTATTCAGCAACGACAAAAGCCGTGTTTTCATTTATGATTTTGAGGAGCATTGCGAACCAGGGGCACATGAACTTGTTATCATTGCAGAAGACCTTGCAGGTAACAAAACAGAAAAAAAATATCGTTTCACCCGGTAATTTATAATATGACCACGCTAACAGAAGGACAAAAAGCACCAGTATTCAAAGGCATCGATCAGAACGGTGATGCCGTTTCATTAACTGCGTTAAAAGGCAAGAAGATCGTTCTTTATTTTTACCCGGAAGATGATACGCCAACCTGCACAGAGCAGGCCTGCAACCTGCGTGACAATTACGGCTTACTCAAACACAAAGGATTTGAAATTCTCGGTGTAAGTCCCGACGATTCAGCCAAGCATAAAAAGTTTGAAAACAAATTCGACCTTCCTTTTACACTCATCGCTGATCCCAAACTCAGCATCATCAAAAAATACGGTGTGTGGGGACCAAAACAATTATTCGGTCATAAATACGATGGATTGCACCGCACAACATTTTTAATAGATGAAAAAGGCGTCATCCGTAAAATATTCCTGAAACCACACAGCAAAAAACACACAGAAGAAATATTAAAAGCCTGGGATAAATTAAATTCCTGATGCACAATTTTAAATGCAGATATAACAACCAACTGCAAATTTCCACGTCCGCTTCTCATTCATTCACGCATTTCCACATCTTCATATTTACATATCGCCACATTCCATATTAAAATAACCACATAGACACATAGATCATATAGAATCACAAACACAAGCTACATTTCCACATCTTCACATTTTCACATTTCCAAATTATCATATCACTCCACCCTCCTTATATCCGCACCCAAACTCCTTAAACGCTCATCAATAAATTGGTATCCGCGGTCTATCTGTTCAATATTCTGAATAACACTTTTTCCTGTGGCGCTTAAAGCTGCAATAAGCAGGGCAACGCCGGCTCGTATATCCGGACTGCTCATCGTAATGCCCCTTAGCTGCTGTTCTCTTTCCAGCCCGATCACTACAGCACGATGTGGATCACAGAGTATGATCTGTGCACCCATTTCTATCAGTTTATCTACAAAGAACAAACGGCTTTCAAACATTTTCTGGTGAACCAGCACGCTTCCGTTTGCCTGTATGGCGGTAACGATGATGATGCTTAAAAGATCAGGTGTAAAACCCGGCCATGGATGATCATAGATACTTAATATCGCTCCGTCGAGGTATTTGGTAACCTGGTAGGTTTCCTGCGCCGGTATATGAATATCATCACCGATAAAATTCATTTTGATACCGAGCTGCTGAAACTTCTCCGGGATAATACCCAGTTCATTGATACCAGCATTCTTAATCGTGATCTCACTCTGTGTCATGGCAGCCAGGCCAATAAAACTTCCCACTTCTATCATATCGGGCAGCATGGTATGTTCTGTTCCTTTCAATTCATTCACACCATGAATAATGAGCATGTTGCTCGAAATGCCGTCGATCTTCGCTCCCATACGCACCAGCATTTTACACAACTGCTGTATGTAGGGTTCGCAGGCGGCATTGTAAATGGTAGTGGTCCCTTCAGCCAGTACCGCCGCCATTAAAATATTGGCCGTGCCGGTAACACTGGGTTCATCAAGGAGCATGTATGTTCCTTTCAATCCGGATGTTTCCAGCTTAAAGAAGCCGGTATTTTCATCATAATTATAAGAAGCTCCCAATCGTTGAAAGCCTATGATATGCGTATCGAGCCTGCGCCGGCCGATCTTATCTCCACCGGGCTTGGGCAGGTATGCTTTTTTAAACCTCGCCAGCAAGGGGCCCGCCAGCATCACTGAGCCACGCAACCTGCCGCTTTTTTTATGGTAAGCTTCGCTTTGCAGGTAATCAACATGCACATCATCAGCTTTAAAGCTGCAGGTATGCCTGTCGATGCGGTTCACTTTCACATTCATTTCCTGCAGCAGTTCTATCAACAGGTTCACATCAATGATATCGGGAATATTTTTTATCAATACTTCTTCCGGTGTAAGCAATACAGCGCTGATGATCTGCAGGGCCTCATTCTTCGCCCCCTGCGGTGTGATCTCTCCCGAAAGTTTTTTTCCTCCTCTTACTTCAAAAATGCTCATGGTTTTTTGCAGGTATCTGTTTTGAGTTGTAATAATTATTTCTTTATGCCGCTATGATGATGGTACCGGCATTTGTTTTTCATGGCATCATCGTTGCGTCGCAATCCTTTCATCGGCATACCATTATTCAGCCACGAGTGCAAACGTAAATAAAAAACCCTGATGCCATTCAATACACCAGGGTTTTTTATCAATGATATCAAATGATCAATAACGTTTCTTGAAATTTCGGTTGCGGTTATCTCTTCCGCCATTGCCACGGTTGCCATTACCTCCCCTGTTATCTCGGCCATAATTTTTGCGGTACTGGTTTCTTCCGCCACCACCGCCATAATCATCACGGTCAGAATTATCGTTACGGTGTTTTACAAAAGGCCTGTTATTGAACTCAAGCTGGCCATGGGTAATGCTGCTCAACTCATTCTGGATAGAATCATCATGAACCAGTTCCTTATGCCAGTTGCTGTAGGTAAGTTTCATGTAGTAAGCCACCGCATTGGCGAAGCCCTGCTTTTTTTCGGGATTCTCTTCTTTCAGTGCTTTGTCGATCACATACTCAATATTTTTACCCAGGTGGTTGAATTTGGGATATTTTTTAGGATACCTCAATCTTTCGGGCCTTGCTTTGAGGGTTTCACGGGTTGGTATCGGGTACGGACTGTCAACGTCGAGTTTAAAATCGCTGATCAGGAAAAGATGGTCCCACAGTTTATGACGGAAATCTTCTACATTCTTGAGGTGCGGATTGAGGAATCCCATCAGTTCAATAACTGCGTAGGCATTGCGCTGCCGCTCTTCTTTATCGCTGATGGATAAGAGGTATTCCACCATTTTCTGTATATGCCTCCCGTATTCCCGCATGATCAGGTGGTTCCTCGTTGTATTGTATTCCATTTTGTATTTGATGTTAGCTTATGAACAAATGTAGGTAAATATAAGTATAAAGCCTGTTGCAGACCGGTCAGCACCAGTGAAACTTCCTGCAATATATCCAGGCTATGAGTACGCCCAGGCTGTCGGCGGCCCAATCCAGCAGGTCGAAACTCCGGGAAGGCACATAAAACTTCTGAATAAATTCGGTGGTAAGGCCCCACAAACAGGCCGAAACAGCGATCCGTATAAAGTAATGTCTTTTTTCCTTTTTGTACATAGAAGAATCGCCTATCGGCATCAGGAACAAAAAGGTCATCACGGCAAACATGATGGTATGCACAATCTTATCCAGGAAACTGATATCAAGCCAGCTTTGCTTTTGCGGCAGATCAGTTTCGGGTAATACAACCAGTACGAATACAGCAATAAAGCAGACTATTCCCGGTGCAAAACTTTTCAGGCTGAGCCGCCTGCCGGAGGTCATTCTGGGGTTTCTTGTCATAATATAATAAGCCTGGTGGCTGAGGTTTATCCAACCAGGTTCTGATAAGCAGCAGCATCCATCAGGCCATCAACATCAGCAGGATTGTCTACTGTTACTTTTACCATCCAGCCATCTCCATAAGGATCGCTGTTCACCAGTTCAGGCTTTGAGTCGAGCAGCGGGTTTATCTCTGCAATGGTTCCGGCTACAGGCAGAAAAAGATCACTTACTGTTTTTACGGCTTCTACGGTACCGAAAACTTCTTCGGCAGCCAGTGATTTGCCTTTAGAACTGATATCTACATAAACGATATCACCGAGTTCATGTTGTGCAAAGTCGGTAATTCCGATGGTGGCAACATTGCCTTCCAGTTTTATCCATTCATGGTCTTTGGTGTAACGAAGATTCTCCGGAAAGTTCATCTGCAAGTATTTTGATGGTTTTATTTGAAATAAGACGCTGCAATTTAGCGGAAATTCATCTCCCCGCTGTGAATTATTTTATGAGTTCAATGTGCATCCTTACATCGCCCAAAGGCCTGTTATTCCCGTCTCTGGGCACTGTTGCGATCTTATGAATTACCTCAATGCCGCTTTCCACTTCTCCAAATACGGTATAGTTCATATCCAGGAATGGCGTGCCACCGATTGTTTTGTAGAGCATCCTTTGCTGGGGAGTGTATTTTTTTCCGATGCTGCCCTCGATGCCATCCAGTTCAGCGTCGGTCCATTTTTTCCCTTCTACAAGGTAGAACTGGCAGGCGCTGCTCGCTCTTTCGGGATTATTGTCGCGGGCTGCTGCCAACACACCTTTTTTGTGAATAAGCGAGGTTCTGAATTCGGCGGGTATTCTCTGCATATCTCCGCCCCCATTACCAAGCATGGTTCCAGAAGGAGCGTTTTTACTCGTTGGGTCGCCGCCCTGTATCATAAATTCAGGGATCACCCTGTGAAACAACAGGCTGTCGAAGAAATTCTCTTTTACAAGTTTCGCGAAATTATCCCGGTGCAACGGCGTGGAATCGTAAAGCCTTACGATAAGTGTTCCGGAATCGGTTACGATTTTTACCCTTACTGCTTTAATTGCCATCGGCCGGGCAACAACTTTTTTGGCCGCTGGTTTCTTTGCGGCAGCGGCTTTGGCCGGCGCAGCTTTTTTTACCTGGGCGAAACTGTTATTGGCTGTAAAAGCGGCAAGCATTATAGTACAAGTGAGTAAAAGCGCAAATTTCCTGAGCATGCTGTTTTAATTTAATGAGGGCCAAAAATAATCAGAATCTTTTATTTGTGTTCTTCATAAAAAACAAAAACCCGAACCTGGAGGAACGGGCATTTTGTAAAACCCTGGAAAGAGTTTCTATTGTTTACACATGTTTCGATTACTATGCAACCGAATACTGTAAAGATGGTGCAAACATAAAAAGTACGCAATACACAATTTGGAGTATAATGGAGGCTCTCAAAGACGGTTGGTAATACCGCAATGCCTGCCTATCAACGGGAGTTGTTTTACCTAAAAACCCAGCTCATTAAAATACATCAGTACATGATCCTTTAAGAAATTTTCCTGCTCTATCATATCGTGTTCAGGCAAGGGTTTTAGCTGACTGAAATGCGGCCAACCCTCTTCATCGTGGCCATCGAAACGGTAATAACCACTTGGTGCCAATACGGTACATACGGCTATGTGCATCAGATCCTGTTTCTGTTCTTTACTGAATTCCTGCGGCCCCTGGCCCAATTCCTGTACACCAATAAGTAAAAGCACGCCGTTCATATCAGGCTTGATATTGAACCGTTCCTTGAGTTTGATGCGTAGCTTTAACCAGCGTACCTGCAGATCTTCTTCGGCCTGTTGCATACTGCAAATATATACAGTAGCATTTCCTTTTACCGGATGGCTGAACATCAAAATTGTATATTTGGCGGAAATTTCAGAATTACATGTTACAGATTAGTTATATCAGGCTGCATGCTGATACCGTAAAAGAAAGATTGGCTGTAAAGAATTTTAAAGACATAAGCCTGGTGGATGAGTTGCTGCAACTGGATGAAAACCTGCGCCAGCAAAAAACCGCTACCGAAACTTTACAGGCCTCCATCAATGCAGCTTCAAAAGAAATCGGGATGCTGATGGGCAAAGGCGATAAGGATACCGCCGAACAGAAAAAACAGGAAGTGGCTTCTTTAAAAAACGAACTTTCGGAAAAGAATGCAGCCCTTGTTGCACTGGAAGAAAATTTCAACAACAAAATACTGTTACTTCCCAATCTTCCGCATACTTCAGTACCATTGGGTAAAACACCGGAAGACAACGAAGTGGTGCGTGAGGGTGGCGCAAAACCCAACCTGCCTGCCAATGCACAGCCACACTGGGAGCTGATCAAAAAATACGACCTGATAGATTTTGAAACGGGCGCCAGGCTCACCGGCAGTGGTTTCCCTTTATACAAAGGAAAGGGTGCCAAACTACAGCGTGCATTGATCCAGTATTTCCTGGATTACAATACACAGGCCGGCTATACAGAATACCTGCCACCGCTGATGGTAAACGAAGCTACAGCTTATGGAACCGGTCAGCTACCCGATAAGGAAGGGCAAATGTATCATATTACCGCTGATGGTTTTTACATGATCCCTACTGCAGAAGTTCCGGTAACCAATGTTTACAGTAACGAGATCGTTAAAGAAACTTCATTACCGATCAAAATGACCGCTTATACGCCTTGCTTCAGGAGAGAGGCCGGTAGTTTTGGGGCCGATGTGAGGGGACTTAATCGTGTACACCAGTTCGACAAAGTGGAAATCATCCAGTTGGTGCACCCGGCAAAAAGTTATGATGTGCTGGAAGAAATGGTGCAACATGTTGAAAAATTATTGCAACTCCTGGAGCTTCCTTATCGTATTCTCAGGTTGTGCGGTGGCGATATGAGCTTTGCTTCAGCCCTTACATATGATTTTGAAGTATTCAGTGCGGCACAGCAAAAATGGCTGGAGGTTAGTTCCGTGAGCAATTTCGAAACATTCCAGACCAACCGTATGAAAGTGCGTTACAAAGATGAGTCGGGAAAAACACAATTGGTTCATTCATTGAATGGCTCTTCCCTGGCGCTTCCGCGTATTGTGGCTGCATTGCTTGAAAACAATCAGACTGAAGACGGCATCCACCTTCCTAAAGTGCTGCACAATTATTTTGGAGCAACAGGTATTGAAGGAATTATTTAATTTCAGCAAAACATTTAAATATCAGTATATGAAAAAAGTATTGATCGTCGCCATTGCCCTGCTACCGGTGATCAGTTGCAGTAAAAAATCAACGCCTTCTTCTTCAACAGGAAAAACAACAGAAGCGCAGAAGACTGATGGCAGCACTGCCGCTGCTTCAGCAGAAGTAAAACCAGACAATCCTGCTCCCGCAGAATCAGCAGAAGTGATGGCAGGGCACAGCACCTACAAAGCCAAATGCGGCCGTTGCCATGGATTGAAAGATCCGGGCGCCCACTCAGTTGCCCAATGGAATGATATCATTGCTAAAATGGCTCCAAAAGCTAAGCTTGATTCTGCAGAAAGAGCCAACGTAACGGCTTATGTTAATTTCTACGCCAAAAAAGGTTGACGAAAATAATTCTCATAAAAAAAGCCCGGTAATATTCCGGGCTTTTTATTTGGTACTATGTTCTGTAGCCAGGCGCCTGATCTTCCTGTTCATCACATAAAACCAGGCTGGTGGTATCAAGGCAAGTATCATACTGCCCGGGTAACCGGTGGGCAATTGCGGTGCATTGTGGTGATGACGCAACACCTGGTATTTCCTGCTGGCCAGGTAATGGTGGTCGCTGTGGCGGCTTAATTCAAAAAGCATGATCCTGCCGAAAGTATGATTGCTGTTCCAGCTATGCCAGGGCATAGCTCTTTCATACCTGCCTTGCTCATTTAATTTTCTTTGCAGCCCGTAATGTTCGATGTAATTCACTGTTTCCAGCAATGCTATGCCAATAAAAGCAGCGGCTATGAAATATAAGGTTACGGTTGTTCCGAAGAAATAGTAAACAAGTGCAAGCAACAGCAACTGGAAAAAATGGGCCAGGATCATTTCGTTGTGAATACTGAATACACTTTTGCCGGTTTTTCTGCAATCAGCATTTGCGATCTTCCATGCCGAGATGTAAGAAAAGAATATGGTTCGGAAATAAAAAAGGTACACAGGTTCATTATAGCGGGCCGAACTTGGATCTTCCGGCGTAGCTACATTTTTATGATGTCCTTTGTTATGCTCAATAAAAAAGTGCATATAAAGTGAAGTGGCAAGCAGTGCCTTTGCCATCACTTGCTCGTACCTGTTTACCCGGTGCCCGAGCTCATGAGCCACATTGATACCGAATGTTCCGCATAACAATCCCATGCTTAAAACACGACCCGCAGTTTCATACCATTGCAATGCGGGCTGCTGCATACTCCGGAGAAAATAATACAAAGCGCCATATTGAAAGATTACGATCACATACAACATATAATCGTAAAGCCGGTTTCTTTTGGCCATTTCTTCTTCGGCTTCATCCATATTGGTTTCATCAGGTTTCATGAACAACTCCAGCAAGGGAAGCAAAATCCATGCATACAGTAAGGGCAGCCACGTAAACCAGCCCTCCATTGAAAAAGAGATCAATGCCAGCAGGTAGATGCTGAGTGGTGAAAGGTATTTGAAAACCCGGATACTCATATCAGAAATCTACAGGAAAGTTAGAAACAAATTACTATTAAAACGATATTAAACGTTTCGGGGTTTTGATAGTCTAACCGCTGTTTCCCTTAATTTCAGGATATGATTATTTCCAACCGCATCAAAAACCAACAGCTCCTGTGGCGGGCTGCTTTTGGGCCGATGGCCGAGAACAGTGCTGAACTGGATAATATTTCTCAAGCCAAACTCTGGGCGCTCCTGTTGGAAAGTTCTGCCAAAGAACCAACAAAGATCACAGTAACAGAAAACCTGATGGATGGCCTCGTTAAGCCTCCTAAAGAAACTTCTGGCGGGGAGGAGTCAACAACACAAAACAATGCCATCAAAAAACAGATCCGGGAAAGATCCAGGGAAGACCTTAAAAACCTGAACATCCGTTGGCTGGAAGAAATGATCAACAGTGAATCACAGTTGCGGGAGAAAATGAGCCTGTTCTGGCATGGTCATTTCGCCTGTAGGGTTGTAAACAGTTATTTTCAACAGGAACTCCTGCACATTATCCGCAGCAATGCGCTGGGCAATTTCGGTGATCTTCTTAAAGCGGTGAGTAAATCGCCGGCCATGTTACAGTTCCTCAACAACCAGCAAAATAAAAAGTCACATCCCAATGAAAATTTTGCCCGGGAAGTGATGGAACTGTTCACCATGGGTCGAGGCAATTATACTGAAGAAGATGTTAAGGAAGCCGCCCGTGCTTTTACCGGCTGGGCATTCAATATCCAGGGTGAATTTATATTCCGACGTTTTCAACACGATGACGGCAGTAAAAATTTCTTAGGCCGCACCGGTAATTTTAATGGCGACGACATCATCAACATACTTCTTGAACAAAAACAAACTGCCACTTATATATCCAGGAAAATTTACCGTTACCTGGTAAATGATAAACCTGATGAGCAAAAAATCGCCTGGTTGAGTTCCCGCTTTTACAACAACAAATACGATATCAAAAAATTACTGGAAGACATTTTTACCAGTGATTGGTTCTATGCTGAAAAAAATATCGGCACACATATCAAATCACCTGTTGAATTACTGGCCGGCATACGCAGGTTTATCCCATTGGCTCCCGACAATGATAATTCACAGCTGCTGGTACAGAAAGTACTTGGCCAGGTATTATTCTTTCCACCAAACGTAGCCGGTTGGACCGGTGGCAGAAACTGGATTGATAGCAGCACATTAATGGTAAGGCTGCAATTACCAAGGGTATTATCAGCAAAAGAAACACTTAATATAAGTCCGAAAACAGATGACGATGTAAGCATGGGGCAAATGATGGAAGATCGGGTGCGTATCAAAAAAAAAGAGGCAATTGTAGCCAGGGGTGGCGCTGCATCCATCAACTGGGCGCCGGTATTAAAGATTTTTGAATCGGTGAAAAGAGAAGACCTGTCGAAAAAGATCGCAGAAAGTCTGCTGCAATCTCCCAGCCGGGTACCGCAACAGGTGATAGATAATTTTGTTGATGCTGCCAGCAGGGAAGAATTCATCAAAACAACAATCATCAACCTGATGAGCACACCGGAATATCAACTTTGCTGAATTTTAAATCTTAATTACGCTTCGTCACTTTCTTTTTAAAATTTACGATGCAGCATTTAAAATAATTTTATGCAGATCAAACGCAAAGAATTCATACAACTCGGTTCGCTGGCAACGGCTTCATTCATGCTTCCGAAATTTTTGAAAGCATTTGAGAAACCAGCTATGGTTCCGCCAGGTAATAAAGTAATGGTGGTATTACAACTGAGTGGCGGTAATGACGGTTTGAACACCGTAGTACCGGTAAGAAATGATATCTATTACAGGGAGAGGCCACGAATCGGTATCACAAAAGATAAAGCTGTATTGCTCACAGATGAAGTTGGATTGAATCCGGCGCTTCAATCTTTTAAAGGACTGTATGATGACGGCAGCCTCGCCATTCTGAACAACGTGGGCTATCCTAATCCAGACAGAAGTCATTTCCGCAGTATGGATATCTGGCAAAGCGCCAGCGACAGTAAGGAATATGTTACAACCGGATGGCTTGGGAGATATCTTGACGCACAATGCAAAGGTTGTGATAAACCCACACAGGCTGTAGAGGTAGATGATGTACTGAGTCTCGCCCTGAAAGGCAATGATAAATCCGGCCTGGCCTTCAAAGATCCAAGGAAGCTTTACAATACCAGTAATGAAAGATTTTACAAGGAGATCAACAAAGCCCACCATTCGGAAGAAGAAACTGTTGATTATTTATACAAAACAATGAGCGAAACACTCAGCAGTGCTGATTATATTTTTCAACAAAGCAAATTGCATCCTTCTACTGCTGCTTATCCTTCTACTGAACTCGGGAAAAACCTGAAAACAATCGCTTCACTGATCTTTTCCGACATCAACACCAAAGTGTATTATGTTTCCCTCGGCAGTTTTGATACGCATGTGAACCAGGAAGCCCAGCAAAAAAGATTGTTTACAGAACTGAACGACGCTGTTAAGGCGTTTACAGATGACATGAAACAAAACAACCGTTTCCAGGATGTAATGCTGATGACCTTTTCTGAATTTGGCAGAAGGGTTTCGCAAAATGCAAGTAATGGAACCGATCATGGAACCGCCAACAACATGTTCTTCATCAGCGGTGGGTTAAAACAAAAAGGATTGCTCAATGAACTCCCTGATCTTTCAGACCTGAATGAAGGAGATCTTAAATACAAAGTGGATTTCAAAAATGTTTATGCTACGGTTTTAAAAAAATGGCTGAATACTGATGATAGAATCATTTTAGGAAAGCAGTTCGATCATTTGAATTTTATCTGATTTATTTGATTAATGAAAGTACTTATCTGAATGTAATTAACTTACAATTCAAAAAAAATTACCCTCAACCTTAAACATTAAACATTAAACGCTAAAACCTCCAACTCTCCGCCTTTTACCCTATCTTTTGTAAATGAATTACGAAACCTACCGGCTGTTTGCATTTGCCTGGACCGGCATTGCCATACTGGTATTCCTGCTTCTTTTAAAAGTTACGGCGCCCTATGGCAGACACAGCAGCAGATCCTGGGGGCCCATGATCAGTAACAGGGCCGGCTGGATAATTATGGAATTGCCGGTATTTGTGTTATTGATGTATTTCGCAACCAGGGTAAGCAACCATGTAAGCCTGGTGTTGATTGGCTTGTTTCTCTTCCACTATTTCAACCGCGTTTTTATTTTTCCTTTCAGGATTCATACAAAAGGAAAGCAGATGCCGCTTGTGATCGCTTTATCTGCTATCGGTTTTAACCTGGTCAACGGATCTTTGTTGGGTTATTATTTTGCAGACTTTGCTTCATATCCTGCAGGCTATTTCACGCATTGGAATTTTATAATTGGATTATTTCTTTTTGTAGCCGGTATTTTCATCAACTGGAAATCCGACAACATTTTGATTAGTTTAAGAAAGCCGGGTGAAACAGGTTACAGCATTCCCAAAGGATGGTTGTTTGAAAAGATAAGCTGCCCGAACCTGTTTGGAGAAATCACAGAGTGGGGCGGATATGCACTCATGTGTTACAATTTGCCGGCGCTTTCGTTTTTTGTGTGGACTTGTGCCAACCTCATTCCAAGAGCCCTTTCGCATCACAAATGGTACAAAATCCATTTCCGCGATTACCCAACTCAGCGAAAAGCAGTATTCCCTTATTT
>JAFDXA010000482.1 GCA_018268185.1 Bacteroidota bacterium | reverse complement strand
GTTCTTCGTTGGATATTGGTTTAAGAGCTGTTGGCTCTACGGCTGTTTACGGAATGGCAACGGCATCGGGAGGTTATGGCGTAAGGGCCAGCAACAACGGCATCCTGGGGGCCACTGCATTATGGGCTGAAGGTTATTCACTGGTAAGTGGTAACCTGCAGGTGATCGGCACCCTTTCCAAATCGGCCGGAACTTTTAAGATCGACCATCCACAGGATCCGGGCAACAAATTCCTTGTACACAGCTTTGTTGAAAGCCCCGACATGATGAATGTATATAATGGTAATATTCAGACGGACGCCAATGGTTTTGCAACGGTGAAGCTGCCTCCTTATTTCGAAGCGGAGAATATCGATTTTAAATACCAGCTTACCATCATCGGCAAGGAGTTTGCGCAAGCGCTGGTTTATGAAAAAATAAAGGATAACCAGTTCATAATCCGCACAGACAAGCCCGGTATTGAAGTAAGTTGGCAGGTAACAGGCGTGCGCAACGATAAATATGCTCAGCAAAACAGGATAGTGCCCGAAGTAGATAAAAAGGAAAATGAAAAAGGCAAATACCTGAACCCCGAACTGTTTGGATTTTCAAAAGATAAACAACTGCTTCCGGTTCAACAATGAATAGGATTTGCTGATGTTGATTCCGGTTATTGCAGTTACCGGAATCACTTAAAATTTCAGCATTGTGCCCGTAAAAAAACGGGCCATTTCATCGGGACATGAATAGTAAAGCGGTATTGGTTAACAACGGCCTTCGTAAAACAAATGTGGTTTAAGAGAGACTGGCAAAATCTTCGAGCGACTGCCTGTCTATATGATCAACATCATCTGTGAGCATATTGATGGAGCCGTTGAAATTTCCGTACACATCATACAACATAGAAGAATGCAGTACGGCATTCCTGGAGCATCCATCCTTACCAACGAGCATCACTTCAACCTGGTCAACACTGAGTACTGCTTTTACAGCACGACGGGTGATATAACCGGCCAGGTCAAATTCACTTCCATCGCGGCGCAGGATCTTCCAGTTGTCGTCATCGAATGAGCTGCCGATCGTAGGGCGCCAACCCCACTGTTCAACCAATGCCTTGTTGTACATCAGTATTTCTCCATTTGCATTGCATACGCAAATTGCATTGGCAAGTTTTTCAAGCACCTTGAAATAATGTTTCCTGGTTCTCATGATCAGAATCCGTTGATTTGTTTTCTTTGAATAGTTCTTCGAGGGTGATCGGAATTTTAGTATAATCATTGTACTTGTCGAAAAAGAAATCGGCTCCTTTCAACAAACAATCTTTTTCAATGGTTTCATCAATATGGATAGATTGAGCTATCACTACAGTATCCGGGTATTTGTTTTTGATATCACCCAGCAGGTGAATAAACTCCGTACCGCCAAGCCCCATATCCAGCACAACTACATCCGGCTGATGATTGCTGAAATGCTCCAATGCATCCCGGTATGTACTGGCTTTTGTTATAGAGGTGATATGCGATACCTGCTCAACGATATCTGCAGTTCGTTGTATCACTTCTTCCGACTTATCAACAATCAGTACTTTCATTTTAATTGATAGTGCAAAGAAATTACATCTGCAGAAGCAGGAGAATAGCAATACTTGCTTTAGTGGACTAGTATCTGTTATGGTGGGTGGGTAGTTGTTATACTACCCTGTATTTGTAAGTGAGGAAGACCCGGGCTACAGGTCGATGTCTTTTATGATCTGGTTGGCGTTGGCGTAACGGGTAAGTTCGGGGTTTGTAGAAACTCCCAGTTTTTCCATGATCCTGCTGCGGTGTGTACTCACCGTGGTTGGCGCCAGGGAAAGAGACGAAGCGATCTGGCTGATGGTTTTCCCCAGGGCCAGCAGTTTGAATATTTCGAATTCCCGGTTGGTAAGCAATTCGTGTGGTTTTTTATCGGAATCAGCCTGGAGCAGTAATTTCTCAGCAATTTCAGGAGTGATGTATTTTTTTCCCATCCTGATTCTTTCGATGGCCTGTATGAGTTCATCCGGGGCGCTGTTCTTGTTCAGGAAACCAGAAGCGCCGGCCTTAAGCACCCTGATGGCATACAGATCTTCGGGATAGATACTCAATATCAGCACAGGCAGATCCGGTTGCATGGCTTTTATCTGTTCAAGTGCTTCCAGTCCGCTCCTGCCCGGCATATCCAGGTCTGATATCACCAGGTCAAAATCTGAATTCATCACTTCATGCACCAGCGCTTCGCCATCTGCCACTTCCACGATCTCGGCAGCCGGGTATTCATCCCTGAGTATCTGTATCAAGCCCAACCTGATAAAACTATGGTCATCCGCTAAAATTATCCGTTTCATGCTGCATTGCTTTATGCTTGATTGTATGGAATATGAGCAACGATGGTTGTTCCTTTTCCCGGTATTGATTCAAGGTTAAAATCTCCGCCCAGCGACAACACCCTTTCTTTCATGCCGATGATGCCGAAAGATTTTTTGTCGTTGCTCTTCGCAAATGCCAGGCTGTCGAACCCCAACCCATTATCCTGAATGCTCACAGCCACCTGTGTATCCGATGTGTCAAGTGAAGTAACAACCCTGGAAGCGTTTGCATATTTCATGATGTTCGTGAGCGATTCCTGGTAAACCCGGAATATACAGTTGGCAACTTCCTGCCCGAGTGTGATCTTTTTCCTGTTGGTATGAAAGTCGATCGCAATGCCCGTTAATTCCGTAAACTGCCTGTTCTGTGTTTCGAGGGCAGCCAGCAGGCCATTGTCGTCGATGATGGCGGGCGTAAGTTCCTTCAATATTTTTCTTACAGATTTATTGCTGCCATCAAGCAGTGTGATCATGTTTTTCAGTTTGGCTTTCACCTGCGGTATTTCCTCGGGTATCTTTTTTTCTACCCAGGCTACGTCCATTTTGATGGCAGTAAGCTGCTGCCCCAGTTCATCATGGATCTCCCTGCCGATGCGCCTGCGTTCTTCATCCCTCACTTTTACGAGGTGGGAAGCGAGGTTGCGGATGTCTTCGTAAGACTTTTTCAACAATGCTTCTGCCTTGATGCGTTCACCGATATCCCGTGCAAACACAAGTATCCTTTCATCGGAAAGCATATTGGCAATGCATTCAACGTGCAATATCCTGTTGTCTTTTACTTTAAACCTTCTTTCCACCACTACTGTTTTACCTTCTCTCAATTCACTGATGCGAAATGGATTTTTTTCGAGGTCTTCCGTAAAAATAAAATCCATCACATTCATCTTCATGATCTCTTCTTCGGTATATCCCGAAAGTTTGCAGGCGCTGGGATTAACAGTGAGTATGCGGCCATCTATACTGGTAATGTAAATAGCATCAGAAGCCTGTTCAACCAGTGTGCGGTATTTTTCTTCGCTGCGCTTAAGCTCCTCCTGGGCATGAATACGTTCGGTAATATCAAGCATCGAACCTATCATGCGGTAAGGTTTCCCGCTCTCATCATAGCTAACATAACCGCGGTCGTAGATATTCATGTATTCCCCGTTTTTCTTTCGGTAACGGTATTCATCAGACCAGTATTTCTGTCCGGAATTGATCACTTTATAGATAGCTTATTTCACACGATCACGATCATCGGGATGTACATTTTCAACCCACATGGAAATATGATGAACCGGGGAATCGTTGTTATAACCGAAGATGGCATTGTAGTTATAATTCCACCAGAGTTCATCAGTGGCAAGATCCCAATCCCAGATCATATCGTTGGTAGCTGTAGCCGCCAGCAGGAAGCGTTCATTGAGTTTGGCGATGGCTGCTTCTGCTTCTTTCCGATCGGTAACATCACGCAGGTTCACCAATATGCCACCTACGGCATAATCATCGAGTTTACTGGTAAACACGCCTTCAAGCCATAGATAATGGCCGTCTTTGTGTTTCATTTTGAACAGCACGGGTACCTGTTTGCCGGGATTGCGGATGGCTTCTCCAACAGCTTTTTTAGCATATTCCCTGTAATCGGGATGGATGTTGCTGGAAGCATCCTGTGAGCGATAATCATCATCCGTCCAGCCCGTAATCCTCGAACCGGTTTCACTTCTGAAAATAAAATTGAATTGCTCATCGATCAAAGCAATGATACCTTCATTGTGTTCAATAAGTGCATGAAAAAGTCTTTTGTTCCTCAGTTCCACATAAGTTTCATGCTCATGATCTGTTACCCTGAAAAAAATGATAAGCAGGCCTCTGCCTGATGGTATGATGTTTTGTCCCCAGCCCTGTAGGATCGGTTCAGCAGAATGGGTTATAACCTGCCGTTCCTGTGAAGTGATGGCTTGTGAACAGGCTTTGTAAAAAGCACCGTCTTTCAATGCAGCAAAAATCTGCCAAAAGTTTTTTCCCTGCAGATCAGTTCCGTCGCTTCCGAATAATGCAATGGCTTTACTGTTGAGGTACACAACGTTACCTTCTGCATCCAACGCCAGTAAGGGGTCAGACAAACCTGCAAGCAAATCATTGAAGATGGTCATAATAACAACCGAGGATCATTTTAAAAGTACAAATTATTTTACTGAAAAAGCCGGCAATCAGCTTAATGAGCGGTCATTCTTGGGAAAGATTCGCTATTTTCATGGCTGCAAGATAAACCCGGCGTTTTTGTCATGAGTTTTCAATTAAAGGCCGGAACTATTTTAAACAAAATATTATTCGCCGGCACCTTACCAATTTCCCACCAGCATGAGAAAAATTACCTGTGGCCTTATCGCCTGCCTGTTATATATCTGTTCATTTGCCGATTCTGGGAAAGACAGCAATGTTGTTATCCAGCAGGCTTCTGAATACTACAGTTTTGACTATTCAAAGAAAGACAATTCAGTGTCCGTAAAACAGGAAATGACAACGGTGTACCAGTGCATGGATTTCCGCACCAGCATTGCCGTGGCTGAATTTTATGATTCCCGTACAAGCATCGATGATGTTAAGATCAGCAGCGATGGTAAAATGCCCAAAATCACCCCTACTTACGATTACTACTCTGTAGATAATATTTTCTATTCCGATGCCCGGATCTGTTATTTTGAAATGCCCTTTGAAAAGAAGGGAACAAAAAATGAAGTATCTTTTTCAAAAACGATCAATGATCCCCGCTATTTCACTTCGGTGTATTTCATGGAAGGTTACCCGGTAACCACTAAAACGATCACCCTGCTCATCCCCCGCTGGATGAAGGTTGATATCAAAGAACTCAATTTTGAAGGCTATAATATCAAAAAGTCCAGCAGCTATAATTCAAGAAAAGATGCAGACGAAATCGTGTACACCCTGGAGCATTGCCCGGGCCGTAAGTCTGAAAAATACAGTCCCGGACCAACTTATGTAGAACCTCATTTACTGGTATTGTGCAAATCTGCCGAGCCGGAAGGAAACAAAATCAGTTATTTCGGCACCCTGAATGACCTGTATGCCTGGTATCATTCCATTACTTCCAACCCGGAAAACAATACGGCAGTTATCAAAGCAAAGGCTGAAGAGATCACCGCCGGCGTTACGGGAGACCTCGAAAAAGTGAAGAAGGTATTTTACTGGATGCATGATAATATCCGTTACATCGCATTTGAAGACGGGCTGGCAGGTTTTAAGCCGCAGAAAGCCGATGACGTGCTGAGAAAAAAATATGGCGACTGTAAAGGGATGGCACATCTTACCAAGGAGTTTCTCAAAGCATTGGGTTTCGATGCCCGTCTTTGCTGGATCGGCACCAACCACATTGCTTATGATTACTCCACTCCTTCCCTGGCTGTAGACAATCACATGATCGCTGCATTGATTTACCAGGGTAAAACTTACTTCCTGGATGCAACGGAAAACTATATCGGTTTCAATGAATATGCAGAACGCATTCAGGGCCGCCAGGTATTGATTGAAGACGGTGATAAATTCATCTTCACCAAAGTGCCATCTACTACATACCAACAGAATCTCGACCTGGAAAAATCAGTTATGACCATCAATGGCGCTGCATTGGAAGGAACAGTTACCCGGGAGTGGAAAGGTGAAGAGAAAGAGAATATTTTTGCAAGCCTCAATTCAATCAAAAAAGAAAACAGTCGTGATGCATTCATCCGCTATCTTTCAAATGGCAGCAACAATATTTCAATTGCTGATTTTACAACTTCCAGCCTCACCGATTACGATAAACCACTTTCAGCATCATACAAGCTGAAAAACAACAATGCCGTTTCTGCTTTCGGAAATGAAATGTATATCGATATCGATGCAAGAAAAGACCTGTCGAATTTCACATTCGATACCAATACCCGTAACATGGACTATCTCTTTACTTACAAACTGAATACGCAGGTAGAAGTTCAACTGGCTGTTCCGGCAGATTACAATGTAACAACCATTCCACAACCGGTAGATGTAAAGAACGACGATTATGAATTTTTTGCTTCCGTTACCAAAAGCACAAACAAGCTGGTATATTCAAAACGAATCATAGTTAAAAACATCCGCCTGTCAAAAGCCAGATTCCAGCAATGGAATAAAGACATAGAAAAACTGAAGGCATTTTACAATGAACAGGTGGTTCTTACCAAAAAATAAACATTCAATGACGAAAAAACTGCTTATTGCCTGCTGCACTTATTTCATCGCAGCCGCATCTTTTGCACAATCGAAGGATGAAATAAAATACAAAGAACGGGCTGCTGAGATTAAGCAGGAAATTACCACAGGAGCCGATCCCGCATTCCAGGTAAAAGACATTCCTGAGAAATATAAAAACCAAAGCGATGTTATTATAGCCAGGAGTTTTGAGGTTACCAATTCGGCCAAAAGGAAGTTCAAGATGAAAACCATCTTTGGCGGAACTGTAAAGCAGTATTCTTATTTCACCACTATTCATGAAAGAATAAGCATTAAAGATAAATCTGCGCTGGAAGAATATTCAACGCTCAATTACAAAAAAGTAATTGACAACAGCACACGAGGTTCGTTTGCTAAATACATCAACACATCCATCACTTATGTGGGCGCAACCATTGTAAAACAGGATGGTAAAACCATTTCCATTGATGTTTCTGAAGAAGAGGTACTCACTAAAAATGAAGATAAAAACAAAGAAGGCAAGATCGCTATTCCTGATCTGCAGGTTGGCGATATACTGGATTATTACATCAGGATGGAAGAATTGCAGGAAGATTTTGCCGAACTCCGTGGCCCCGATCTTTTTTACCTTGCTGATGAATATCCAATACTGTATTACAATGTAAAGTATGTACTTAACCAGGAATGTGGTGTTGATTACATGAGCGCCAATGGTGCAAAAGAAATCGAGCAGTCACGCAATGAAGACCGCGATATTGTACTTGAATTTACAGAGAAGGATCTGCCCAAAGTAAGTTCTGTATTGTGGACATCCCAGGTGCGCCAGTTGCCTTATCATGTGATCCGGTATGGATTCCCGGCCAAGATGACTACGAGCTTCGGCTTGTTTGCACCCGCCGGTGGTGTTAGGGTTGGCCCATTTTCTTTTCAATACAAGAACAAGCTGAGGGATATGTTTAAATCATACGGCATGAGTGGTTTGAACACATCTGCCATCGCCGCAATGGAAGATCATTTTGGTGGAAAGAAAGCGGTGAAGGCATTACCTGTTGATTCGATCGTGAACTTCCTCTACAATTACACAAAATGGGCGCATTACTATAACCGCGACCAGATGGAAGTTGAGAACGACAGGAATTACAACATGATGAGCTGGTTATTGCATACGGTTACGCTGAGTGAACTGTTGCACAGGTATGAAATCGAGAACGATATCATTTTTGCTGGCAGCAGGAACGGGAAAAAACTGGAGGATGCATTCTCTATCGACGACATGCACACTTTTGTACGAGTGAACAGCGGGGCAAAATTCACCTGGCTTTGTTTCAATGATTATTTCCAGACGCCTGATAAGTTAGCTGCCGTTTACCAGGGAGAATCGGGCATTAAAATGCCAAGGCTGTTAAAAGGTGTTTGGCCGAATTATGGCATAGCAGAAGACATTAAATTACCCGTGGCCCCTGCAGAGGAGAACCTTTTGAAAGAAGATCTGAAAGTGAGTTTCAACAAAGACAATCTCCAGGTGATCAGTATAGAAAAGGTCACTACGGAAACCGGCGCTATGAAGCAATCAGATCAGAAAAGGCTGATGCTGTCGGAAGATGTTGATGCTGAATTTTCACGT
>JAFDXA010000481.1 GCA_018268185.1 Bacteroidota bacterium | reverse complement strand
TACATCAGTTTACAACCTCAAGGATACGGCCCTTACAACACTGAATGCACAGGTTTATCCTAAGCTCAGACTTGTAATGCACAACAGCGATCCGCAAAATGCTGTGCCGGCGCAATTGAAATACTGGATGCTTACTTCAGATAATTATCCTGAAGGAGCATTGTCGCCCAACCTCTATTACAGTTGCGCTGATACACTCACCACTGTTGACTCATTGAAACTGAAAGTAGCTTTTAAAAATATTTCAGAAGAGGCTTTTGACAGCATCAGGGTGAGGCTAACACTTACGGGCGCCGATGGACTTGTTCATGTGTTTGAAAATCTTCAGTCTGGAGCCCGCCTCAAACCATTACAGGCAGGCGATACAACCATCATCAGTTACAGCATTCCGCTCAATGGCCTGGCGGGCAATAACCTTTTGAAACTGGAAGTAAACCCGGATAGCGACCAGCCCGAGCAATTCCATTTCAACAATATTCTGTACAAATCAGTTTATGTGAACAATACCGGTTGTGCAGGATCAACCATGAGTTTTACAGCAGCCGCTTCTGCTGCCAATATGCAGTGGCAGGTAAATACAGGATCAGGATTTGTGAATATCAGCAACGGATTACAATACAACGGAGTAAACAATAATATACTCCAGGTGCTTAATGCAGCTTCCAATATGATGGGTTACCGCTACCGACTGGTTTACACAACAGCCAATTCAACAACCTACAGCGATGAATTTGTATTGAAATATACCGCTGTGTGGAATGGCGCTGTAAGCACTGCCTGGGAAAATCCGGCCAACTGGGCCTGTGGTTCAGTACCGGATGCCAATACCGATGTGATCATCGGCGCAGGCATGCCAAGGTACCCGGCCATCAACAGCAATGCAGCCTGTCACAGTTTATCGGCATCCCCTTCAGCAAACCTGCTTGTAAAGGCCGGTTTCAGCCTGTTGGTTACCGGAAAATAACTTTGTTGGGCAACTTTTTACTGCCTTATTGTGTCTTATGCGGAAAAGGTCGCAGGCATCATGCCCGGGCATTGAAAATGAAGGGTTTGATTTGGCCCGGATGTGCCGGAATACCTGTAACTTTAAGCTCTCGAAACCCACAATTAAAAAGACGAAAATTCGTTAAGGGTTAGAATTACCGGAACCAGGTACTTATTAATCTCAAGTCTATGAGGCAAAACCTATTAGTATCCTTACTGCTTACAATTTGTTTCCCTGCTATTGTCTTCTCACAATTCAGAAAATATTCCAATGAATTTTTGAACATCGGGGCCGGCGCCCGCGGGCTCGCCATGGGTAATGCCCAGGTGGCCAGTGCAGACGATGCAACGGCAGGTTACTGGAACCCCGCCGGGCTGGTAGGGGTAAAAGACAATCCCAATGTGGGTATCATGCATGCCAACTATTTTGCGGGCATTGCCAAGTACGATTATCTCTCTGCCGCATTTCCGGTGCAGGATAACAGGAGAACCCTGGGTATCTCCATCCTGAGGTTTGCAGTAGATGATATCCCCAATACATTGTTTCTTGTTGAACCTGATGGCAGCATCAATTACAACAACATCCAGTCTTTCTCATCAGCAGATTATGCTGTACTGCTTTCCTTTGCCCAGCACATCAAAGAAACTGAAGAGAAAAGATTGAGTTTTGGTGTGAATGCAAAAGTGATCTACCGCAAAGTCGGATCATTTGCAACGGCCTGGGGATTTGGTATAGACGCAGGGCTGCAGATGCATGGCCAGAACTGGCATGTAGGTGCTGTAGCCAGGGATCTCACAACAACCTTTAATGCATGGACTTTCAAATTCTCAGAAAAAGAAAAAGAAGCATTATACCTTACCAAGAATGACATTCCTGTTAAATCAAATGAACTTACAGCGCCCCGGCTTGTTATCGGGGGTGGATATGATTTCCACATAGGCTCAGCGGTGAAGATCGGCGCCGAGTTAAATGCCGATATCACTTTCGATGGGAAACGGAATACGATCCTGAGCGGGAATACCGTGAGTGTTGATCCGCACTTTGGCCTTGAAGGTTCCTTCAAGGATATTTTTTTTATAAGAGGTGGCATCACAAACTTTCAGCGTGCTTTGAAAGATGGCGATACACTCAACCAGAAGAAAGTATGGATATACCAGCCCAGCGTTGGAGCCGGTGTAAAAATCAGGAATGTGATGCTTGATTATGCTTTCACCAACCTGGCCAACCAGGACAATCCATTATATACCCATATATTTTCCCTGCGTATAAACTTCGGAGGAAAAAAAGACGATAACGAATAACTATTTCGCAATGATGAAAAAAGTACTCATACCGTTATTCCTGCTATTAACTTCAGCTGCTCATGCTCAGTTGAACAACAGCTGGATCGATTATAGCAAGACATACTACAAATTCAGGGTGTGGAAAGACACACTTTGCCGCATACCACAATCAACGCTTGCAGCGGCAGGCCTTGGCTCAACAGATGCTTCGGCTTTCCAGCTCTGGAGAAATGGTAAGCAGGTGCGTATTTACACCAGTGTTGCAAGCGGCCAGCTCGGAGCTTCAGATTACATTGAATTCTGGGGAGAGATGAACGACGGTAAGCCTGATAAGCAGCTTTACAGGAATGAGGGTTTTCAACTGGCCGACAGGTACAGCCTGGAAACAGATACGGTAGCATATTTTCTTACAGTAAATCCAGGGGGAGGAAACCTGCGTTATGTTGCAGCGAACAACCCTTCACCAAGCGCTGCCACACCGGATGCTTACTTCATGCGTAAAATAGATTACTTCTACCGCCAGCAGATAAACAGGGGTAAAGCAGAGCCAGTGGTGCAATATCTTTTTTCATCAGCTTATGATGTTGGTGAAGGCTGGGCTTCTTATGATGTTGCCAAATGTTGTGATTTTACACAGGAAATTTTCAAGCTCAATGTATACAGGGCCGGGCCGCAGAATAGTTTATCAGTAAGGGTGGCCGCAGCCGGAAACGCTTACTTTACAAGGGAGATCGTGGTGAAAATGTTCGGTACTGATACGCTGTATAAAGCGCAGCGGCCTTATTTCGATACCATTGATGTAAATCTTACCAACCTTCCTTTGTCTCATTTGCAAAATGATGCTTATGTGCCGGTTTATGTGAGCAACAATTCAAGCAGCATCAACGACAGGCTGGTTGTTGCCCGTATAGGAATTACATACCCCGCCACCTTTGATTTCAACAATGAAAAGAATTTTTATTTCGAACTCGAACCTTCTGCAACAGGTAACAACCTCGTGATAACTAATGTGAACTACGGTACGGTTGCGCCGATATTGTACGACATGACCACCGGGGCACGCTATATCGGGGACATCAGTTCCACACCGGGTAAAGTGAAATTTGTATTGCCAGCTTCTGCAGAGCCGGTAAGAAAATGCATGCTCATCAACCAGGAAACGCCGAGTGTTTGTGTGATCGGCTCTATGTTGAGCAGGAATTTTGTTGATTACAGCAGGGCCAACGAGCAGGGAGACTACGTGATCATCAGCAACAATGCCTTGTATGATGATGGCAATGGAAATAATTATGTAGAACAATACCGCCAGTATCGTTCTTCTGTTCAGGGTGGAAGCTTCAATACAAAAGTGTATGACATAGCAGAGCTCACAGACCAGTTTGCATTCGGGATACAGAATCACCCGGGTGCTGTAAGAGATTTCTTACGTTACGCACATTATAATTTCGGAACAGCACCTAAATATACCCTGCTCATTGGCCGGGGTATGAACTACATCGAAATGAAAGATCATGAAGGAAGTTCGCTGATACCGAAACTTAACTTCGTTCCAACCTTTGGCCACCCGGCATCAGATATATTGCTTGCATCAGACCCGGGAACAGAATATCCTCTATGCCCGATCGGAAGGCTAAGTGTTGTAAACGGAACAGAGATCAGCAATTACCTTGATAAGATAAAGGAATATGAACTCACCCAGCAAACACCAAGTCCAACTATAGAAAGCCGTGCGTGGATGAAAAATTATATTCACGTGGTTGGTGGTAAAGACAGCCTTGAGAATGCTGAATTCAAATATTACATGGGTATTTATGAAGGCATTGCCCGTGATACCCTGATGGGCGCTTATGTAGAAACATTCACCAAAACAGGAGCGGGATACATTCAGCAGGCGAACAGCCAGCGCATTGAGGAAATGTTTGACAAAGGACTTGGATGGATCGGCTATTTCGGTCACTCTTCAGCCAGTACATTTGAATTCAACCTGAGCGATCCCCAGCTTTATACCAATGCGGGCAAATATCCATTCTTTAATGTGAGTGGTTGTAATGCCGGAAACTTTTTCGTGTATAACCCGCTTCGTTTAACAGGTGATCTCAGCCTGTCGGAAAAATATGTGTTGGCCAAACAAAGAGGAAGTATCGGTTTTCTCGCAGACACACACTTCGGTATTCCAACTTTTCTCCACAATTACAATACGAACCTGTATTACGATGCCTGTAAAAATATGTACGGAAACAGTATCGGTAACCAGATAAGGCACGTGCTGGAAAGCCTGGGAGGATTGAACCCGAATGTAGACATCTACACCCGCATGCATCTCGAAGAAATAACATTGCATGGAGATCCTGCCATCAAGATCAACAGTTTTGCAAAACCGGATTATGTGGTAGAACCACAACAGGTAAAGATCAGTCCGAACATTATTTCTGTTGCCGACAATGAGTTCAATGTGAATGTACACATGAGCAATATCGGTAGAGCAACCAATGATTCGATCCTGGTTACTGTTAAGCGCAAACTTCCGAACGATTCGATCCACGTATTATACAGCAGGTTGATACCGGCCACTCGCTACGAGGATTCATTGAATCTTACAGATCATATCAACCCGGTTACTGATAAAGGACTTAACCAGATCATTGTTACACTTGACGTAACCAACAGGGTTGATGAACTGTTTGAAACGAACAATACCGTAACCAAAGACTTTTACATTTTTGAAGATGAGCTCAGGCCGGCCTATCCGTATAATTATTCCATCGTAAACCAACAGAACATTACCTATGTGGCGAGTACAGCAAATCCACTGGCGGGCGAACGGCAGTATGTGATGGAAGTTGATACTACACAATTGTTCAATTCAGCATTCAAAAAGACCTATAATAAAAATGGTATCGGCGGTATAGTGGAGTTTACTCCCAACAACATTACGTTCACGGATAGCACTGTGTATTACTGGAGGGTAGCCATCGTTCCTTCCGGTACGGCAGATTATATCTGGAACAGCTATTCATTCGTATACCTGCCAACCAGTTCTTCAGGCTTCAACCAGTCGCATTACTTCCAGCATCTTGACAGTAAGTATGACCAGATAAAACTGGATGCCGACCGTAAGTTCAGGTTTGAAGTGCTACCAAGAAGTTTAACAATAAGGACTGGGCTTTATCCTTTCTATGATTACGACAAGATAGATGTGAACCTTGATTTTGATAAACTGGAATTGTATGGTTGCGTTTACAATGCCATACAGTTCTACGTATTTGATACTACTACGCTTAAGCCATGGGATAACAGGAACGTAACTTTCAACGGTTCTACGCCAACAGGCGGCCGCTTCGGAAGTTACCCGGTTTGCCAGAACAGTGCTATCACAGATACTACACGCCGTTTCTTCGAATTCCCATATTCAAATGCCAATTACAGGAAGAATGCCATGAACTTTATTGATTCGATCCCGGATGGTATGTACGTGGCGATTACAAATATTGGTAACTCATTGGCAAATGCTGATTTCATCAATAAGTGGAAAGATGACACACTTACGCTGGGGTCTGGCAGGAGCCTGTATCATAAACTGAAATCAATCGGTTTTACACAGATAGATAGTTTCTATCATCACCTGCCGTTCCTGTATTTCTTTAAGAAAGGAAGTACAAGCTTTACGCCGGTGCAGATAATCGGTCCTAAGGATTCATCGTATATCGATCAATCATTCCCGATCAATACCAGTTTCACTACCGGTACAATTGAATCGGCTGTTTACGGGCCTGCACAGAAATGGACATCCATGCACTGGAGAGGCAGTACAATTGATCCATTGCCACTTACCGATAAGGTAGATGTAGAAGTTTGGGGTGTTAAGAATGACGGAACTTCAAACCTGCTGGCTACCGTAGCTCCGGCACAGGATACCAGCCTCGCTTTTGTTGACGCCGCTGTATACCCAAGGCTGAAATTAAGGATGCACAATACTGATGAAGAAAAAGGAACACCTTACCAGTTGCGCTACCTGCGTGTAAATGCAGATTATGTTCCTGAAGGAGCGTTGGCGCCGAATATTTACTTCTCTATGAAGGATTCTGTAGACCAGGGCGAAAATGTTGATTTTGCCGTGGCTTTCAAAAACATCAGCCAGGTGAAATTCGACAGCATGATGAAGATCAAAATGACGATCACCGACAGGAATAACGTTACTTCAACGATTGATATACCTAAGGGAAAGATACTTACGGCCGGTGATACACTGACCTTAAGGTCTGCCATTGATACCCGCAATTACCCGGGAAACAATACCGTGTTTGTAGAATTTAACCCTGATAACGATCAGAAGGAACAATACCATTTCAACAACATCCTGTACAAAGGCATGTATGTGAAAGAGGACAAATACAACCCGCTGCTGGATGTAACCTTCGATGGTGTGCATATCCTCAGTCGCGATATCGTTTCATCAAGGCCATCCATCCTCATCAAACTGAAAGATGAAAACAGGTTCATGGCTTTGAAGGATACATCGCTCCTGAAAGTACAGGTAAGGTATCCTGACCTGGCGGGTACAGGAAACCCACCGCTCATTACTTACCATTTTGGAGACCTGATGCAGTTCATTCCGGCAAATCTTTCATCAGGCGATAATACAGCAAGTATCGACTTCCGCCCTTATTTTGAAGAAAGCGGTGAATATGAACTGATCGTAACAGGAAGGGATGTTGTAGGCAACAAAGCCGGTGATATAGAATTCCACGTGCTGTTTACAGTAGAAACAAAACCAATGATATCGGATATGCTGAACTATCCGAATCCATTTACAACATCAACAGCATTTGTATTTACCATAACGGGTAATGAAGTGCCGCAGAACATACGCATCCAGATCCTTACCATTACAGGTAAAGTGGTTAAAGAAATCACGAAGAGTGAACTGGGACCGCTGCACATCGGAAGAAATATTACCGAGTATAAATGGGATGGAACCGATATGTACGGACAGAAACTTGCAAACGGGGTTTATTTGTACAGGGTACTTACCAACCTCAATGGACAGAAAGTTGAAAAATACGACGAGCTGAATAATAAAATATCCAACAACGGCAAGTATAAGTTCTTTGTGAAAGGATATGGCAAAATGTACCTTATGCGATGATGAAGCTATAAAATACTCAAGGCTGCTCTTACCGGGCAGCCTTTTTTGTTTTTACCTGAAATAAAAAAGGGGAATCAACAATAACTGATCGGATATTGTAAACCATCTTTTTTTCGGCCATTATTCGGCTCATCCTTACATTTTCCAATTTCCAAATCTTCATATTCTCACATCTTTACATTCTCACATTCCCCCAAATTTCCTCATCTCAAAATAACTACCCACTCAAATTCTCTACTTTTGCTCTTCAACCATAACCTCAATGGCCAAAATAGGAATCAACATAGCAACAGGCAGCCTTCAGCAGGAAGAAATGATCGTAGGTATTGACCTCGGTACAACAAACAGCCTGGTAGCCATCATACACCCCGGATCAAAGAATGCGGTTGTATTGAAAGAGCATAACAGCAGTTCCCTGGTTCCTTCTGTTATACATTTCGAAGACAGGGGGAGCGTAATTGTTGGAGATGCTGCAAAGGATTTCTTAATAACGGCGCCTCAGCAAACAATATTTTCGGCTAAGCGATTGATGGGGAAGAGTTACAACGATATCAAGGATCATGCGGCTTTTTTTTCTTACAGGATCATCGATGATAATACAGACAGCCTCGTTAAAGTGCAGGTGGGAGATAAATTCTATTCGCCTATAGAACTTTCATCTTTTATCCTGAAAGAACTGAAACAAAGAGCAGAGCATATTCTGAAAACGCCGGTAAACAAAGCTGTAATTACAGTGCCGGCCTATTTCAATGACGCCCAGCGCCAGGCAACAAGGGATGCCGGTAAGCTCGCAGGCATTGATGTGCTGCGTATCATCAACGAACCAACTGCAGCAAGTCTTGCCTATGGAATCGGGCTTGATAAAAATGAGTCAAAGCTGATCGCTGTTTATGATCTTGGGGGAGGAACTTTTGACATTTCTATATTGAGGATCGCAGGTGGTGTGTTTGAAGTATTGTCCACAAACGGCGACACCTACCTCGGTGGCGATGATCTTGATAACGCAGTTGTTCAGTACTGGATAGAGCAATCCGGACTCACCCACCAGGATCTGGCAGCAAACAGGCAGCTGGCGCAGGCGTTGCGACTGAAAGCAGAAGAAGCAAAAAAGCAGCTTAGCTCAAAAGAATTGTTTGAAGGAGAACTAAATGGTGACAAGCTTTCACTGTCTAAACAAAAATTTGAAGAACTCATCAGGGCTTTTGTTGACAAAACAATTACTTGCTGTAAGAATGCATTGAAAGATGCAGGTCTGAAAACATCCGACATTGAAACTGTTGTGATGGTTGGTGGAAGCACCCGTGTGCCACTTGTTAAGAATTCCGTGAGTGAATTTTTCGGCAGGCCGGTGAATGATTCTGTAAACCCTGATGAAGTGGTGGCATTGGGTGCAGCTATACAGGCAGATATACTCGCTGGCAATAACAAGGAATTGCTGTTACTTGATATCACACCTTTAAGCCTGGGTATTGAAACGGCCGGAGGATTGATGGATGTACTCATTCCAAGAAACGCAAAGATCCCGTCAAAAGCAGCCCGCCAATACACAACACAGGTTGATGGGCAGCCCGGTATGCGGATCAGTGTTTTCCAGGGCGAGCGGGATCTTGTAAAGGATAACAGGAAACTGGCAGCGTTCAACCTTACCGGGATACCTGGTATGCCGGCCGGTTTGCCAAAAGTGGAAGTTGGATTTCTTATCAACGCTGATGGTATATTAACTGTTTCTGCAAAAGAGCTGAGAAGTGGCGTGGAGCAAAGCATTGAAGTGAAACCTCAATATGGATTAACGGATGAGATGGTAGAAAGCATGTTGATGGACTCTATAACGCACGCCAAAGATGATATGAAGGCACGGGCATTGGGTGAAGCACGAACGGAAGGGGAGCAGTTGTTGAAAACAACCGAACGTTTCCTTCAGAAAAATGCAGCAGAGCTGGAAAAGGATGAATTGATAAATACAGCAAATGCCATGCAGGCTTTGCAGCTTGCTTTAACAATGGAAGACAAGGACCTGATCCACGCAAAAATTGAAGCGTTGAATGAAGTGTCAAGGCCTTATGCGGAAAGACTGATGGATAATGCTATTGCCGGTGCGATGAAGGGAAAAACGATTTGAGGTAAATAGCTGTTAACACAAAGAGAAAGATAATAAAGGCGATGCAACTTACCAGCATCGCTTTTTTTATGAATACAGGCTCAAATACAAATGTGATCTTTTGATTTCCTGGATTTACAGGTGCTGAAAGAAACACATCCCTGTATCTTTCAGCAAGATGATTTTGTTTGCCATCTTCGTAGCGCCAGTGTGCATAATGATTCTGCTGGAAGACAAGCCTGTCTTTTTCCGTTGGCTGAATTGAAACGACGATACGGTTTCCGCTATAATCATCAATATGTATCCTGTTCCCGCCAGCATCGTTTTCGAGAAACAGGCAGGGTTTTGAAGCTGCAATGCTGTTGCTGTCTGCGAAAACAAATTTGCTTTGGTTTAATTCTACCGGGTAAAAGGCAAAACGTTTTACACCGGGCTCCTTGTTATAAAAACTCCAGTTGCCCACGAGCCCGCTTTCATAAGCGCTGATACTGTCATATGCATTTACAGGCTTCATCGAAGGAATGATGATTCCTTCAGGAGATTTATTCAATACCGCCTGCACTTCAGCAACCGATGCTTTGCCTACACCACTGAAAGGAATGTTTAATAAAGTAGCAATTACAAGGTCTGCTATACAAACTTTGAGCAACAACTGGCTGTCTTTTTTTACAAGGCAATATTTCACACCCCACAGCAGGAATAACTGTAACAGCCCCTGCATCCATAGCGCATCGTAAAAACTTACAGCATCAATCAGTGATTTTAGTTTTGAAGCAATGCCGGGTTGAGAAGAAATATTTTTAAATGCGTATACAAAACTGTCGTGGGTGCCCGCCATTTTGTAAAACCCCGCAACGATACAAATGCCCAGTGCCAGTTCAGTAAAATGATAAATGCGTTTTATGCTGGCGCTGAATGTTGAACTGCTGTTTTTAAAAAAAGCATCAATTGAAAATGCAGCAGTAAGGATGAAACACAGCAAAAAGAAAATTACGAATTCTCCATCCATTCTTACATAACCGATCAAGGGTATGTATTTAATCGAGAACATTTTTACTATTCCACCGAGTGAAAGCAGCAGAAAGACCGAACCTGCTACCAGGTAAAAGCGTTGCAACCTGTTCTTTTGATTAAAAAGAGAAAAGACAAAAAATAAGAGCACTGTCAATCCGCAGTAAATATTCCTCATGGAAAGATCAGTATGAAACCAGTTGTCATTTTTTACAATACTCAACGGTAATAAGGCAGAAGGGGCACTTTGAAAACTGAAAGGATTTACCAGTGCAGCATCACCCTGTATTTTTTCTCCACGGGTAATATGTGGAAGAATATCCAGGTAACCGGCGATCATCCCGAACGACAATACTCCCAAAGCAATAGTAAGAAACAGGTTGTTCTTCAGGTAGGAAGAGAACCGGCTGGCAGGTGCAACATTTTGGTCTGCAAAATAAATAAAGATCGAGTAGGCGAGGATAAGATAGATAGCGCCAATGCTTATGCCGGGGTGAGCTGAGGCTGCAAGCATGTAAAGGCAAAGTGCAGCGAGCAGGATATGTTTTAAACTCAATTGATCTTTCAGGCGGTGGTAGCTCCATAAACTCCATGGTAAGAATGCAGCACCACTTATCCAGTTAAAATGCTGCAGGTGGCCGGTCATGTAGCCACAACACATATAAGAAACACCGGCTATGATGCTGATCTCTTTACTGATACCGTAAAACCGGCAGAGCTTATACATTCCAAAACCTGCGATCAAAAGGTATATTAGTAATTCAACAGTAAATGAATATGCATTATAACCGGTGGTGGCGGCTACGAGCCAGGTAACCGGGCTCCAGTAACCACTGCTCATATCACCGTATTGCGGCAGTCCGAAATTGATATAAGGATTCCATAAAGGTAGATGGCCGCTGTGAATACTTTCGCTCATGAAAAATTTAGGAGGAAAATATCCATTGAAGGCATCATTCTTCAGAAAAAAAAGAAAGGAAGAAACCGGCAGGTAGGCTATTATAAGAACAAATGCAAAGAGCAGGAAAGTTTTCAGAGAATCCCTCTTTGAATTTGTGTAAACTTGCATAGCCTAAAAATACATTTTTACCCTGTATGGCAAAAAGAAGTTTCGACGATTTTGATGCGTATGCAAACGACTATCGCAGCATTCATTCCGACAATGTGAAGCTGAGTGGTGCTGATAGTTTTTATTTTGCCGAACACAAGGTGAAGCAACTGATGCACTATGAAAGCAACGCTGCTGCCCGGATGCTTGATGTTGGTTGTGGTGATGGAGCCATTGAATTGTTCATGGAAAGATTGTTGCCCAACTGGCAGGTAGAAGGCATAGATATTTCAGAAAAAAGTATTGCAAGGGCCAAAGAGAAGCAACTTCACAAAGCTCATTTTTCATTATACAATGGCAGAGAAATACCTTTTGAAGATGATAGCTTTGATGTGGTTTTCATAGCTGCCGTTTTGCATCACATCGATTTTTCTTTGCACGCCGGGTTGCTGAAAGAGATTCTCCGTGTATTGAAACCCGGAGGCCGGCTCTATCTTTTTGAACACAATCCACTTAACCCCGTTACCCGTTATCTTGTAAATACCTGTGTATTTGACAAGGATGCCAAACTGCTTGGATACCGGTACACGAGGAATATTCTTGAAGCAGCTGCTTTCAGGCAGATTGAAAACAGGTTCATTCTTTTTTTTCCTCGATCAGGGCTGTTTGCAAAAATGGTGAAGCTGGAAAATAAATTGGCCTGGTTACCGCTTGGTGGCCAGTATATGTACCGGGCAATAAAGTAAATGATGTTAGCCTTTGATCTTACGCCAAAAGATTTCGCCGAAGTTTACTCCATGTTTGTTTTATCAATGATGTACAATTGCCTGTTCCGAACAGCATCATTGATCCGGCTGATGTATTCGCCGATTATTCCAACACTCAATAACTGTATGCCGCCAAGGAATAATACAGTTACCATGATAGAAGCCCATCCCGAAACAGTTTCATGCCATACCAGTTTGGCAAGCAGGATGTAGATGATAAATACAAAAGCAAGCAGCGACACCAGGATGCCGCATATACTCGCAAATTTCAGCGGGAAATTTGAAAAGCCCGTGATGCCATCAATGGCAAAGCGGAACATGGTACCATAGCTGAAATTGGTATTGCCGTTTTTCCTTTGTTCCCGTTCGTAGGTGATAGAAGTTTCTTTAAATCCAAGCCACGCTATCTGCCCGCGTAGGAATTTGTTGTGATCCTTCATCTTAAGCAGTTCATCGGCCACTTTTCTGTTCATGATCCTGAAATCTCCGGTATCAACCGGTATGTTGATGGACGTGATCCTGTTCAATATGCGGTAGAAAAGTTTTGCAGTGATTTTTTTCAGGAAAGATTCTCCCTTTCTCATACTCCTCCTGGCATATACCACATCGAAGCCTTCATTCATTTTCTCCAGCAGTTTGTTAATGATCTCCGGTGGATCCTGAAGATCACCATCGATCAATACGATCCTGTTGCCACTACATTTCTCAAGCCCGGCATATATGGCGAGCTGATGCCCGAAATTCCTGCTGAAGCTTATGAACTTTACGTGGCTGTCTTCAGAAGCAATCTTTTCAATAGCCTGTAAAGTGAAATCTGTGCTTCCATCATCCACCAGGATGATCTCGTAACTTCCATTGGTATTTTCCATTGCAGCACGCAGCCTGCTGTATAATTCATATACATTCTTTTCTTCGTTCAGTAAAGGAGTAATAACTGATAACTCAACAGGCATGCTGCTTATTTATTCGGATAAATATAAAACGAAAAGCTTTACCGCTTTGCTTTTTCATCATGTTTTAATACAAAGAGCATTTGCGATAGCGGGGAAAAAGGCTTTCTTGCAAAATCAAAAAGTGCCATGAACATGCTTACCGGTGAGAACAAGGAGTGATAAACCAATGGTCTTGCGGCATCTGCTTTTATCATCTTCTTCTTATGCAGCCAGTTCAGTATGCTTACAGTCCAGAATGCAGCGCCTTGTGTGTAAGCAAAGAAAGCCGGCGTTAATTGTTGTGCCGCTGCTGCAGTTGTAAAATTTTCTTT